>CANLIL010000039.1 GCA_947491305.1 Flavobacteriales bacterium
CAAAAGTTAGAGGTTAATTCCGGAGCATTGGCAACACCTCCAATTCGATTGACGCAACAAACCGCAACAAATGCGGCTACAGTTTCCTCAACTGTTACTTCAGCACATAATTTAGTTGTTGGAGACAATGGTGATGTATTAACTGTTCCATATAGAAAAGAATTTTCACCTAACAATTGTAATTGTGCATCTGTTGTACCGTTTACATTGCCAGCCAATTTTACCTATTTCGGAGTGACAGACGGTAATTATGCGGGAACAAGTCAATCTAACACTACTGCTGCGGATTATTATTTACCTACAGTTGCTAATGCAAGAGCTGCAGGACATAGTTATGGTGATGTTGTTGTTGTTTACAGAGGGTCAGGCTGGAATTCAGTTGTTGGAACTACCAATACGGATTTACCTGCAAACTATTTGTTAGCTGCTGGTGAGAGTTTGGTGTTTGTTTTAACTCCTTCTAAATGGAAACGTGTAAACACCTATTAATAATAATAGCGTTTTAAATTTTATATAATTTACCATGTAAACCGTCAACTTATTCGAGTGACGGTTTTTTTTTGGAAAATTAGACACTTTTTCTTTTTTTTTCTGACAGCTTGTCCGAATTGGAAGATTGGCAGTATCTTTGCTAAATCTTTTTAATAAAAAAATCAACAATGTCAGAAGATAAAGATACCAACGTAGAAGAAAATGAATTTGTGCAAAATGAAGATCAAACTGGCACAGAGGAACAGCAAGAAAATAATACTGAAGCGCCAAAAGAGCTCACTGCTGAAGAAAAATTAGCAGAGTTAAATGATCGTTTTCTTCGTTTGTACGCTGAATTTGATAATTACAGAAAAAGAACAAACAAAGAAAAAGTCGATATCATTACCAATGCAAATGCAGGTGTTTTAGCAGATTTATTGCCCGTTATGGATGATTTTGAACGTGCTATTTTAAATAACCAACAAGCAGATAATTTGGAAGTTGTTAAAGAAGGATTCCAATTAATCTCCAATAAATTCAAAGCAATTTTAGAAGCTAAAGGCTTGAAACAAATGCAAGCAAAAGGTACTGCTTTTGACAGTGAATTGCACGAAGCAATTGCGAACATTCCAGCGCCTTCTAAAAAAGAAGTTGGCAAAGTAATTGATGATGTTGAAAAAGGATATTACTTAAATGATAAAGTAATCCGTTTCGCAAAAGTAGTTGTTGGTCAATAATCCGTTGAATTTTACAATTCTATAAAATGAGTCAAAAAAGAGATTTTTACGAAATATTAGGTGTTGCCAAAAATGCAAACGAAGCTGACATCAAAAAAGCATATCGAAAATTAGCATTAAAATTTCATCCAGATAAAAACCCTGATGATGCTTCTGCGGAAGATAAATTTAAAGAAGCTGCTGAAGCATACGAAGTATTAAGTAATGCTGAGAAGCGCGCGCAATACGATCGTTTTGGTCACCAAGGAATGGGTCAAGGTGGATTTGGCGGTATGAATATGGACGATATTTTCTCGCAATTTGGTGATGTATTCGGAAGTGCTTTTGGTGGCGGTAGTTTTGGTGGAAGTCGCGGAGGCGGAGGAAGCAGAACTGTTCGCGGTACAAATCTTCGCGTAAAAATGAAATTGACTTTGGAAGAAGTTGCAGAAGGTGTTAAAAAGAAAATTAAAGTCACCAAATTAGTCAATGCTGAAGGTGTTACATATAAAAATTGCCAGACATGTAATGGTTCTGGTCGTGTGACGCGTGTTGCTCAAACATTTTTGGGTGCAATGCAAACGCAATCAACATGCCCTTCTTGTCAAGGAGCGGGGAAAATGATTGACAAGCGACCAACTGACGCTGATGCACAAGGATTAAAACGCCAAGAAGAAGTAATCGAAATTGAAATTCCTGCTGGAGTTGAAGAAGGCATGCAATTGAGTGTTACAGGTAAAGGAAATGCTGGTCCGTTCAATGGTGTTCCTGGAGATTTAATTGTTGTGATTGAAGAAACAGAACATCCTGATTTGAAAAGAGATGGCGAGAACTTACATTACGATGCTTACATCAATTTTGTGGATGCTGTTTTAGGTGAATCTATTGAGGTACCAACAGTAAATGGTAAAGCTAAAATTAAAGTTGAACCAGGTACTCAAAGTGGAAAAGTCTTGCGTTTGAAAGGAAAAGGTTTGCCGCATGTTCAACGATATGGTCAAGGAGATTTATTTGTTCACATCAACATATGGACACCTAAGAAATTCACCAAAGAAGAAAAAGAATTGTTGGAAAAATTGCGTAAAAGCGAAAACTTTCAACCTACACCTGATCAACACGATAGAAGCTTTTTTAAACGAATGAAAGAAATGTTTCAATCGTAAAAATGAATGCACAACTTAAGCAATCCTCAAAAAACGAAATAGCTAGAATTGTTTTAACAATTGCTATTGTATTTTTGACTTATATTGTTTTAGGTCAATTGCCGCTGATGTTAGCCGTTCGTTTTTCAGATGCTGAAGTAGTCACTATAGGAGAACCTTCGCTTCAAGTTTACGCACAAGTTTTTGGAAAAAACACCTTGTTATTCTATTTGCTATTCCCTTTTTTAACTGCTTTTATCGCATTAGTAGTTTGTATTAAATACATTCATAAAAAAAGTATCCGTTCCTATTTCACAGAGCGAAAAAAGTTTGATGTTAAGCGTTTCTTTCATGCTTTTTTAGTTTGGGGAATAGTTCTTACTGGATTTTTAATTGTTTCGCTTAGCACATCATCTGAATTAACTTGGAATTTTGACATCCAATCATTTTTTCCTTTGTTAGTTATTGCTGTAATTTTTATTCCAATACAGACTTCGTTCGAAGAATTCTTTTTTAGAGGGTATTTATTCAACATCATTAAAACACCCATTAAAAAAAGTTGGTTAATTGTTTTGTTTACGGGTGTTATTTTTGGTTTGATGCATGGCGCAAATCCTGAAATTGAGGTTTTGGGCTATGGTATTTTGGTATATTATATTTTGACTGGAATCTTTTTAGGCTTGCTCCGTTTAATGGACGATGGGTTGGAATTATCGATGGGATATCATGCCGTAAATAATTTATTTGCAGCACTTATTATTTCTAATGAATGGCAAGCATTTCAGACTGACGCATTGTTCATTGACCATGCAAAACCTACTTTTGGCTGGGATGCTCTCTTAACAATTTGCTGTTTTCAACCATTGTTACTTCTTTATTTTGCTAAAAAATACAAGTGGTCAAATTGGAAAGACAAACTTTCTGCTTAAAATTCGTTCAAAAATCTTAATTTAGTACTGTAAAATTAATTTTTCATTACTTGAATTTGGCGATGATTGAAATCCAACATTTAACAAAATCTTACAACCGAAAAGTAGCTTTAGATCAAGTTTCTTTGACAATTCCTACCGGCCAAATAGTTGGACTATTAGGTCCAAATGGCGCTGGTAAAACTACCTTGATTCGGATACTTAATCAGATTATTCTCCCAGATAGTGGACATATTCGCTTTTTTGGAGACGTCATGAAACACAAACACTTAGATCAGGTTGGATATCTTCCAGAAGAGCGAGGCTTGTATCGTACGATGACAGTTGAAGAACATGCTTATTTTCTTGGTCAATTAAAGGGATTAACAAAAAAAGAAGTAAGATCACACTTAGAATATTGGTTGGATAAATTTGAGATTTCATCGTGGAAATCAAAACGAATTGAGGAACTTTCTAAAGGAATGGCTCAAAAAGTTCAGTTAATTTTTACTGTTTTACATGAACCTAAATTACTAATATTAGATGAGCCATTAAGTGGTTTTGACCCGCTAAATGTTGAGTTAATAAAAAAAGAATTAAGCAATTTAAAAGCGAAAGGTACAACCATTATTTTATCTACTCACAACATGAAAAGTGTAGAAGAAATTTGCGATTTTGCCTACTTAATAGATGGAGGGAAAGTTGTTTCTAGCGGATCAGTTTCAGCATTGCAAGAAGCAAAAAAAGAAGGAATTTTCGCCATTAAATTCAGTGGAAACATGATTGCATTTGTAACCGCTTTATGGACAGATTTTGAATTGGTAGAGAAAGAAATACTTAACGAAAATCGATTTTTAGTACATGTTAAAATGAGGGGTGATGCTGGGTTTGAAGATTTATTAAAAGTATTAATTGGTCAAGTAAAGATTGAAGCAGCTTGGGAAGTATTACCATCTATGCACGATGTCTTTATTCAAACAATTTCAGCAAGAGAGGAGGCAGCAAATGCGTAATTTATGGTTAATTGTTCAGCGCGAGTTTTTAGAAAAGATAAAATCACGTTCATTTATTCTAACCGCTTTTTTTGGGCCTATTTTACTTTTAGCCTTGCTTTTTTTCTTGTTTAAATTTGGCGATAGTGGAAAAAAACATTGGGACGTTTTAGTGACAGATCCTACGGGTGTCTTCGAAGGTAAAATGTTGCCAAATCAAGACAATGCTGTAAGTTATTTCTTTTTGGAAGATTATGTCGAAATGGAAGAATTTAGAGATGCTAAAATGTATCAGAAATTTGATGCTTTAGTTGAGATAAACGAAAAAGTATTAACGAATAAAACAGCTTTTGTTTTTTACCGCCAAAAGCCCTCTTTGAAATTACAAACTAAAATACAATACCAATCAGAAAGAAGACTAGAAGAGATTATGGTCAAACGTTTTACTAAATTACCCTTATCTTCTTTTCGAAAAATTAAACAGCCCTTAAATGTTGCCTTTCGAAATGTTTATGACCCATATGATGAATCTTCTGATGTAAGAGGTTGGGTTGGTTATTTTTATGGTTTGTTGATTATTGGATTTGTCTTTTTGTATGGAATGACAATTTTAAGAAGTGTAAGTCAAGAAAAAAGTAATCGTATTATTGAAATAGTTCTTGGCTCAGTTTCACCTAGAAAATTAATGGCAGGAAAAATTATTGGTATTGGAATTACAGCCATCATACAACTGATCATTTGGATTCTAATTGTTGCAGTAGGCTTGTTTATTATGCGCGAATTTTTATTTCAAAACAGTTTGAATCTTTCTTCGATGGTAACGGTTCAAATGACTGAACAGGTAAAAAACACGTCGCTTTTAGACCAATTATTGCAGGGTAACGAACAAAACGACTTTCTGAATTTAATATATGAGCGCATCCAATTTGGAACAATGAATTTTTATTTTGTATTGTTTTTCTTCGCTTCGTATTTGTTTTATGGCGCTTTTTTCACTGCAATTGGTGCAACTGCTGGCTCTGAAAGTGATGGACAACAATTCATTATTCCAATTCTTTTATTATTAGTTTTTTCAGCTTATTCAGGATATTATTGTTTAAATAATCCAACAAGTAATTTAGCACAATTTTTCCAATATTTTCCATTTACAGCACCGGTAGTTGCGATGGTGAAATTAGCTTTAGGTTACGAGCCGGGAACCGTTTATCAATTGTATTTATCACTACTTAGCTTATTAGTGAGTGCTTTTATAACACTGAGTATTGCAGGGAGATTGTATGGTAATGGGGTACTTCAGTTCGGACACCGTATTCGACTTTCATTAATTATTCGTTGGTTAAAAAGAAAATAATGAAAAAAGCAATCATCGATTTAGGAACGAATACCTTTAATTTACTGATCGCTTCAGTTAATTCGAATGGGTTTTCAATTATCGAATCTGATAGAATTGCTGTCGCCATCGGTCAAGGTGGAATTAATAAAGGAATTATTACATCCAATGCGATAGAGCGAGCATTGGCCGCATTAGTTCATTTTAAAACGGTTTGTGATTCACATCAAGTGGATTCAATTCGAGCGATTGGTACTTCCGCAATTCGTGATGCGAAAAATCAACGCGAATTTTGTGAAAATGTATTCGAACGAACGGGTATCACTATTGAAGTAATTGATGGCGAAAAAGAAGCCGATTTGATTTACAAGGGTGTTAGTTGGTCGTATGATTTTGATGAACCAGCTGTAATTATGGACATTGGTGGTGGAAGCACGGAGTTTATCTTTGCCAATAAATTCAGAGTTTTTGACCAGATTAGTTTAAACATTGGAGTTGCTAGAATCGCTGAATTGCAAGAGTTTTCAGATCCGTTAACGCGAAATGAAGTTGTGTTTATTGAAAATTGGCTAGATCTTCAAGCAGGGGATTATTTTAGTAATAAAACGTGCGCTAAGTTAATTGGTGCATCTGGAAGTTTTGAAACTTTCTATGAATTGCTCAATCAACTTCATTTTCCGCAAGAAATTGTAACATACGATTTGCCGTTTAATGACTTGTTAAGTTTGTTGGAAGAATTAATTTTTTCAACGGAACAAGATCGATTTAAAAATGTCTGGATTGCAAATATTCGAAAGAAAATGGTTCCAATAGCTGCTGTAAAAGTTAAATGGATAATTAAAAAATTAAAAATAAATGAAGTCTATGTTTCTTCTTGTTCGTTAAAAGAAGGCGTATTGATGGATTGACGATTGTATAATTTGCTAGTAAGAATTGATTATTTATACATTAAATTTTTAGATGTTCGTTACAATTTGTAAATTCACGGACTCATAAAGAGAAAATTATTTTACCTATGAATTTAAAAACTTTTTTTCAGAAAAACTGGTTACATTTTGTTGTATTAGCATTTATTATTTTAATATCCGTAATCTATTTTAAACCTCAAATTGATGGATATGGAATTAAACAACATGACGTTGAACAGTGGAAAGGAATGGCCCATGAAACAGAATTGTACCGTGAACAATATGGTAAAGAACCCTTGTGGACAAATTCTATGTTTGGTGGAATGCCAACCGCACAAATAACATTGATGTATTCGGGAAATATTATTAAAGAAATCACCAATCAATATTTTGAATTTTTCCCTGGCCCAATTGGCATATTAATTCTGCATTTAATTGGGTTTTATCTCCTTTCATTATTTTTAAAAATAAATCCGTTGATTGGTTTAATAGGTGCTATTGCATTTAGCTTTGCAAGTTATGAAATCATCATAATCCAAGCTGGCCATGTCACGAAATCGCTTGCTACAGCTGTACTTCCCGCAATTTTAGGCGCTTTTATTTATGCTTATCGAACGAATAGGATTTGGGGAATATTATTTTCGGCACTTTTTATGACGATTGAATTAGGATTTAATCACATACAAGTCACTTATTACTTTGTTTTCTTGTTGATTTTGGTTGGATTTTACTTTTTATACAAAGCAATTAGTGATAAACAATTAAAAGCTTTCTTCATTACTACAGCTGGATTAATTGGAGCCTTTTTAATCGCATTTGTTATTAATATTGGTAATATCGCTCTGACTGCAGATTATGCAAAAAGTACAATTAGAGGCGGAAATGATATTTCTATCGAACCAGATGGGTCTAAGTCAATCAATCAAACCGAAGGATTGGATAAAGATTACATTACTCAATGGTCTTATGGAATTGGAGAAACTGTTACTTTATTGTCGCCAAATGTTAAAGGCGGTGGTTCTTTTGCAATCGGAGGAAGTCAATTTGAAGAAACGTTAGAAAACACTGACTTGACTTCATCTGAAAAAAATGAATTAATGAATTTCCCTGCTTATTGGGGTGAACAGCCATTTACTTCTGGACCTGTTTATCTTGGAATTGTTGTCTTGTTTTTAGCATTTTTAGGGTTAATCTTTTTAAAAACAAAATTGAAATGGGCATTGTTCGCAATGACAGTATTAGCAATAGTATTGTCGTGGGGAAAAAACTTCATGGGCTTAACAAATTTCTTTATTGATCATGTTCCTGGTTATAATAAGTTTAGAACTGTAACGATTATTTTGGTAATTGTCGAATTATGTATTCCATTGTTAGGTATTTTATTTTTAGATAAATTATTAAAAGAACGCGAAGCCTTTAAAGAGAAGAAAAAATTATTTTTATATGCAATAGGTGGATTTTTCATTTTAGTTTTTGCGATTAAAATGATTGGTTTGGGAGACAATTATTCATCTAGTTCAGATAAAACACAACTTGCTGGGATTGAAGGAAATATTCGTAAACAACTGGAGACAATGAATCCTGTTGATTTACAAACGCAATATAATTTAAACGTCAATGACCCAGCTCAAGTTGATGAATTTGTAAAAAATCAAGCCGAACCGTATTACAAAAACTTCGATAAATTAAAAGTTGTCCGTGAAGTAATTTTTAATGAAAGCATGAATCGTTCGTTAGCCTTTATTTTCTTTACAGGACTTTTGTTGCTTTTGTTTTTATATACCTCAATCCCAACTGTTGCAGTTACGATAGGTGTTTTGATCCTAACATTAGTTGATATGGTTCCTGTTGCACACAATTATTTAGGTGATCAAGAAGAGGGAAATAAATTGAAATATTGGGAAGAGGTAGGTTTGACAACTTATCCTACATCTGCAAATGCAGCAGATGAGCAAATAATGAATGCAGAATTAGCAGCAAATCCATCGTTGAAATCTAAAATTGCTTCAGCTGAAATCAAAGGAAAACGTAAAGCTGAAGAACTAGGGTTTGATGGTTTAGCAAAGCGTAATGTCATAGAATCCTATAAATACGGAGCATTGAATTTTGCGACAAATTACCGTGTATTCGATATGAATGGAGCTTTCCAAAGTAGTCGAGCATCGTATTTTCATAAATCAGTAGGTGGATATCATGGTGCAAAATTGAGAAGCATCAACAACTTGTTTAATTTCCATTTATCGAAAATGAATAATAAAGTATACGACATGTTAAATGTTAAATATTTTATGCAAAAAGACGATCAAGGAGTTGATATTGTTCGTCCAAATCTAACTGCTTTAGGTAATGCATGGTTTGTCAATTCAATTGAAAAAGTAGCGACACCAAACGACGAAATCAGAGCTTTGGGAAGTCAATTCAAACTTGTTAATAAAGGTGCAGGTGAACTATTGGTAAACTTTGAACCACAAAGTGATGTAACAATTTTTGGAGGTGAAAAACTTCAGTATATAATCGCTGGAATGGATACACTAGAAGTGCCATTAAGTAACGGGTTGACAGAAGGAATGGAAGCGATGTTTGTTATGGACGCTCGTGGTACAACAAATTTAGTACCAATTGCAACAATGAGTTTAGATACCGCTAAATCATTCAAACCATTAGTTGCGATAAAAGTCACAAAAGAATTTAAACCAGCTAGTGAAGCTGTTCTATTAACTAGTGAAGCAAAGAATCTTTCAAAATTCAACTTTACTGGCGAAGGGAAAATTCAATTGTTATCCTATGCTCCAAACAAATTGATTTATAATTCAACTTCTAAGTCTGATCAATTTGCTGTGTTTTCTGAGATCTATTACAATGACGGTTGGAAAGCATTTGTAGATGGTAAAGAGCAAGCAATTGTTAAAGTAAACTATTTATTAAGAGGATTACAATTATCTCCTGGAAAACACAAAATTGAATTTGTATTTGATTTACCTAAATTCCATAAAGCAAATACGATTGCATTAATAGGTTCAATTTTATTAATTATCGGATTCGCAGTGAAATTAGTTGTTGATATTAAAGCTAAAATGGCTGCTAAGAAATAAGAAAATCATCAAAATAAAAAAAGGTGAATTATTTATTCGCCTTTTTTTATGAAATTAGTTGGTCAATTTCTTTTTTGAGTAGTTGCATGTTCACCTCAGAATTTAATCTTTTTGCAGCGTTTGCAGCATTTTCTTTAAATTGATTGATTTCGTTATGTGTTAATAAATTTAACGCATCTGCCATTGTTTTTGGATTAAAATCTAAAGCAACAATTCCAAGGTCATTCTCCTTAACTATTTTAGACATTTCTGGTGAAGGCCCAATTGCAATTGCTAATCTTGCTTGAATAAATTCAAATAATTTATTAGGTAAAGCAAAATGGTTATTTAGATTTGTTGGTTCAAGAATGTAAATACCAAGGTCATAATTTGAGGTAAATTTTATTATGTCATCTGAAGCAACAGGGGTAATGAAATTTACATTTTTACGATTTTTAGCTAGTGCATTAAGTTTGTTATAGTAGTTTGATTTTGAATAAACAAGCATCAAATCTAATTCAAAACGGTTGTCGACAAAATCCATCATTTCAATCATATTCTCAATTTTTCGAGTTGGCATTGCGATTCCATGATGAATTAGGCGAATTTTATCAGATGTAGCTTGTTTTATTGAAATCTCAACATAATCTGATGCGTTTGTAATTACTATTGGATGCAATCCAAAATCAGCTGTATATTTTTCCGCAATACCATCACAAACTGTCAACATTAAATTTGCTTTTGAAGCGTATTTTTTAATTAAATTGGTTTTATATTTTTTGAACAGTAAGCGCCATAAAAAACTATCATTGTGTTCTAATGGTGAAAATTCATGCGCGTCAAAAATTATTTTTGCAGCATTTGATTTACTTAATTCAAGGCACAAGGGTAACACATCAATATCATTTGCAATAAACAAATCACTTTGAAGGTCTTTAAGTTGCTTCAACGCAGATTGTATTTCTTTCTGTTTCCAATAAAACTGCTTGTAGCGCCCAACTAATAAGTTCAAATAGGAAAAAGCTAGTTTTAGTTTATTGAAAGGTATTGAAACATCTATAAATTCAACTTCATCTATTTCAGGATCGGTAAAACCAACACATCTAATCGTATAAAAAGACTTTAAATAATTTATTTGTCGTTTAACACGCGGATCTTTCTTTAAATTAGAAAGTGAAATAATAGTTAGCTGTTTCATTTTTTCTCTAAAAGAACAATTAAATGAAATGGAATCTTTTTCGTGATTACAACATTCAAACAATCTAACAAAAATGAAATTGGATTGAACTTAAATGGGTAATCAAATTCATTTTCACATTTAGGACACATTGTTTTTCGTTCATTTCTTTTTGCCCAATAATAAGGGATCCAAGTATTTGATGGTGTTAATTTGTGTTTTATTTTAGCAATCTTTTCATTGTAAACACGAACATTTAATCCAAATGTTTTTGTTGCTGTTAAGCTGTATTCTGGGAAAATTGATTCAAAATAAGCCGTGCTAAATCTTCGTTGGTGGTAACATCTGTGGTAAATTAATTCACATTTTGGACATTGAATCATTCCTTTATTTAAACTTTCATCAAAAGGTACACTTATTAAAATGTATTTTCTTGAAATTCTTTTTAATTCTAGAATAGTTTTATCAAAGGTAGTACTGTCTAAATGCTCTAATAATTCACTACTTAATACCAAATCGTATGATTGGTCGTTTAGAGGAATAGCATCACAACTGGCTTGTAATTTATCAGTCGTAACATTTTTCAGTGCTGCTTCGCTTCGGTCTATTCCAACAATGGTATATTTTTTTCCTAATTCATTTGTAATGAGTCCATTTCCACAACCAACATCAGCAATGGAAACCACATCCGATGGAATTAAAGACGCTATTATTTTAGTATTTTCACTTGCATCTTTGAAGTTAGACCAATCATAAACTTCGTAATATTTTTCATTATCCATGCTATATGGTTGTTAGTTTTTTAATGTTGTTATCCAATAATGTAGATTTGCTACGCGCCAAATTAAATTTGCGTTTTTATTGTTTCCTCGTTTAAAATCTGTGATTAGGTTTTCAGTTACTTTTTTATCAATGAATGGTAATACGGAATAATCAATTTCAAGTAATTCCTTCAAAGGTCCCCTAAGCCAAACAATTTCTCCCGGTGTAACAAATCCCTTTTTATCTTTTCGTTCTTTTATTTTTTGTGGCAAACGATCTTTCATCGCTTCTCTTAAAATCCATTTTGTATAACCATCATGAATCTTAATGTTCTCAGGACTTTTAAACAAAAAATCTACAATTCGGTGATCTAAAAAAGGAACGCGACTTTCGATAGAATGAGCCATTGAATTTCTGTCTTCATAATGCAACAAGGTTGGTAAACTTGAATAATTCATCAACACTTGATGGAAATTATTGAATTTAGAATTGCCCGAGTTTGCAATATGAAATGATTTTTTTGCTTCCAAATCATTTACTAAAAAAGGATAGTACTTTTTATATTCTAAATTGTACAATTGTTCTTCAGAAGAAAAGAGTGAAAGTCCAGATTTTAACAACACATTTACAGATTTTGATAAAGAAACAGCTTGAAATCTTTTATACTGTCTAAATTCACTTGATAAACTCTTTAAGTTAAATTGTCTCAAATTGTCAGCAAAAAGGCGGTAATAACTGTGCATATATCCACCCATGTAATCGTCAGCACCTTGTCCACTCAACACAACTTTTACTCCGCTTTCTTTGATTAATTTCATCACATAGTATTGAGAAATAGGGGATGAACCAGACAAAGGGAAATCAGCTGAATAAGCTATTTTTTCAAAGTCATTTGCTATGTCTTTGTGCGATGGTGAAAAATAATTTGTTTTAAATTGTTGTGGATATTTTTTTTCAATTTCATAAATGAATGGTCGTTCATCGACACTGTTTTCACCTTCGTAATAGACAGAAAAAGTATTCAGTTGCTCAGACAACTTGTTTTTGATTACACTACAAACAATGCTCGAACTATCAATCCCACCGCTCAAAGTTGCTCCAACTGGCACATCACTTCTAAGGTGTAATTTCATAGAATCATCAAAAAGGGATTTAAAATAGTCTACGGATTCTTTTTGTGACAATGAAGAACTTGGCGAGGTTTCTATTTGCCAATATTTTTCAATTTTTAAAGGTTCACCAATTTTAAATGTTGCGTTTGTCCCAGGTTCTAATTGTTTTACAGAAGAAAAGTATGTTTCATCCGCATATGAAATCCATCCTAACTGCAATCCTTTACTGACTTGATTGTAATTCAATTCACCATCAAATAACGGCGATTTTTTTAATGATTTAATTTCTGAAGCAAAATAAAAATCATTCTTTTTATGCAGGTAGTAGAATGGTTTTATTCCAAATCGATCTCTGGAGCAAAATAGCGTTTGGTTTTCTTTGTTGTAGATCGCAAAAGCCCACATTCCAATAAACTTTTTCACACAAGCATCTCCAAAATGAATAAAAGATTTTAAAATTACTTCTGTATCAGATTGTGTGGTGAACTGTATGCCTTTTTGTTCTAATTCTTGCTTGAGTTCTTTGTAATTATAGATTTCACCATTGAAAACAATTGTCCAGTTTTTAAACAACATGGGTTGGTTTGCTTCTTGGTTTAAATCAATTATACTTAATCTGTTATGACCAAAAAATGCGGGGTAATCAGAATAAAAACCACTAAAATCAGGGCCTCGGTGGTTGGTTGATTGAACCATTTCTTGCAGCGTAATTTTCGCAAGATCATCTGATAATGAAGGGGCAATAAAACCGTGAATTCCACACATATACTTAGTTATTCAATTATCAAATGTTTGTGTTTTGATTTTAACTTGTAAGATGAACAAATATAGGAAATCTTTTATTTAAAGTTTGTTTAATAATTCAATTAGTTCATCTGTTGTAGCTTGTCGCGTATACTTTTTTAATAATTCAGGATAAACAAAGCGCTCTCGATTTGAAGCATATCTATTTTTGATTAATTGAATTAATTGTTCAACTTCATTATTGGCAAGTATCTCAGCAGAAGGAAATTGTTTTAAGAGTTGCGCTCCATCACTTTTTAAATCTCCAATTGTGATACTATAATTTCCAGAAGCTAAATATTCCATCAATTTTCCTGAAATCATATATTCCGCTTGCGTAAGAATTGGATAACAGTTGAGTAAAATATCCGCATTATACATTTCGTTTGCAGCTGCCTGGTGTGAAACAATTCCTTTCTCTTCAAGTATTAAATGAGGTATTGATTTTAATTCTTGAACAATAAAAGGAGCTACTTTTCCAACGAGCAAAAATCGAATTTGATAAGCTTCATTACAAAGTGCAGTTAATGCCGCAACTATTTCTTTGTAAGCTTGCTGCGTTGACCATGTTCCGATGTGAGCGACTGTAAAAATTGGAGAGCGATTTTCACTACAATTTTCAAAGATTTTCTCATCAAATCCATTGTAAATGAAGTTGACTTTTTGAGCTTGCTCGGAAATTTTACTTTGCAATAATTTCTTTAAAGATGGACCAACAGTCGTGATTTGATCCGCATGTGTTAAAACTTCATTTTCAAGTTTAGCATCTAATTTTTTGGCAAAAGGCAGCTTTTCAAACAGGCTATTGTAGTATAATTCTTGCCAAGGATCTCTAAAGTCTGCAAGCCATTTCAAGCCATATTTTTTTTTTAGAGCTAAACCAATTAGATGCGTTGAGTGTGGCGGACCTGTAGTAATAACAAGATCAAATTGATTGCTTTCATGAATTTCTATTGCTTTAGCGATAGCGTTCTTATTCCACGTAACTCTTGCATCAGGCACAAAGAAATTTGCTCGAATAAATCCTGCGATTTGATCAAAAAAAGTTTTCTTTTTGGAGCCGAAACTTCCAGCGGGTACTTGCTTTTTGAGATTCCCCTTTTTAAATTTTGCATAGATTTTAACTGGATTGAATGCACTTGAAGCATAATGAACATTTATTCCTTCAGATAGTTCAGCTAATGAGTCATCAATTGAGGGATAAGCCGCAGATTCGGGGTCAATCGTTAACACATCAACTTCAAATCCAGCTGCTTTTAAAAAATGACAAAAATAGAGCCAACGTTGAACGCCGCTTCCCCCACTTGGAGGCCAATAATAACTAATTACCAGTATTTTTTTCATGTTTTATTTTGATGAGTAAAAATACGAACAATATGCGATAATCACCCAATGATGTTTTATTTCAAGGTAATATTTAATGTAAATTTATAGAATAGCTAAAAAAATGCTAATTTCACCTCATCAAATAAATCTATGGGAATAGTTCAAAAAGATGCATTCAGAACCATGTTAATTTCTTACATAGGAATAATATTGGGCTATTTAAATAAAGGATTTCTTTTTCTATTAATACTTTCTACTGAGCAAATTGGATTGATTAATTTAATTGTTTCTATTGGATTATTGTTTGCGCAGTTTTCAAATTTAGGCGCTATTTATACGACCTGGAAATTTTTTCCTTTTTTTAGAAATAAAGAAAAAAATCATCATGGATTTCTGCCCTTGATTTTGATCATTGTACTCATTGGGATTTTAATATGTTTACTTACTACAATTGCGTTTAAACCTCAAATAACTGATTTGTACGCTGAAAAATCTCCGATTTTTAATGGCTATTATTATTGGTTTATTCCAATTGGAATTTCAACGGTTTTATACATGATTTTTGAAATTTATTTGAGAGGTTTTTATAAGAATATTGTTGCTGTTATTGCTAATGAAATAATTCTACGGGTCGTTATTTTAGTTTTATTACTTCTTTTGAACTTTAAGCTAATTTCTTTTTATGATTTTGTTATTTATCATAGTTTAGCTTATATAATTCCTGTTATTCTTTTACTCGTTTATTTGAACTACCTCAAAGAGCTAAATTTTAAATTTTCAAGTATTGCAATTTCCAAAAAGTTCAAGAAAATATTAATACAATTTTCTATTTATAATTACATTAATACGTTGGGTGTCGTTTTAGTGAATTCTTTAGACATTATTATGATTGCGCAATTTTTGGGATTAAAAGCTGCTGGAGTCTATTCAACTGTCGTATTCTTAACGAATGCATTGCAAGTTCCATTTAGATCAATTTTTAGAGTAAGTTCGCCGCTAGTTGCAGACCACTGGAAGAACCGAGATTTTGATAAAATGCGTTTGTTGTACCAGAATGTTTCATCTGTCTCAATTTTTATTGGATTGTTGCTGTTTCTTCCGATTTGGAATAACATTGATTTGCTTTTTTCGTTTTTAAAACCTGAATTTCAAGATGGAATTTGGGTGTTTTTTTGGTTGATGCTAGGGAAATTGATTGACATGTATTTTGGGATCAATGGTTCAATTTTTTCAACGTCCAAAAAGTTTAAATACGACATTTATTTTACCTTATTTTTGATTGGTTCTGTTTATGTGTTAAATCTATTTTTCATTCCAAAATGGGGGATTGTAGGTGCAGCATTGTCTACCACTTTCGCGTTAGTATTTTATAATTTTGGAAGAATGATATTCGTTTGGACAATTTTTAAGATGCACCCATTTAAATTAAACCAATTTAAAATTATTGCTTTAGCCATTTTCACGCTAATTTCAGCGTATTTCATAGCACAAATTAAAGTCGATAAATGGCTGCTAATGGGTATTCAGTTGCTGAATATCTTGACGTGTTTTCTCCTGCCAATCTATCTATTCAACTTAGAAAATGAATCAATACAATTCATTAAAAAGCGCATTTCTAAATTCAAAAAATCAAATTCTTAACTTCTTCAATAGCTTCTTTTAATCCTTTGCTGTTTTTTCCTCCAGCAGTTGCGAAGAATGGTTGACCACCGCCTCCGCCTTGAATGTGTTTGGCTGCTGAACGAATCATATTTCCAGCATTAACACCTTTATTAGCGATTACTTCGTCGGATGCAATGATGTTTAGGGTACATTTATCTCCTTCGTTGCCACCAATAACTGCTAAGAAATGATTGATTTCACCTTTCAATTGGAAGAGAATGTCCTTGATTGAATTGGCATCTAACGCAACAATTTCTCCCAAAAAGTTCACACCATTAATATTGACAATTTTTTCCTTTAATTCTTGTTTGATTATAACGGCTTTTTCTTTTTGGAAAATCGCTATTTCTTTTTGTAAACTAGTATTTTTAGCGATTAAATCTTCAACCGCTTTTGAAAGGTCTTTTGGATTTTTTAAATGCAATGCAATTTCGTCTAATAAACTTGCTTTTGATCTGAAATAGTGTTCAGCTGTTGCACCAGTTATTGCTTCAATTCGTCTAATTCCAGCTGCTACTGCCGATTCAGCAGTGATTTTGAATAAACCAATTTCACTGGTCGAATTCACATGTGTTCCACCACACAATTCAATAGAATCGCCAAATTTTACAACGCGAACGGCATCACCATATTTTTCTCCAAATAATGCCATTGCGCCCAATTTTTTAGCATCTTCAATTGGGAAATTTCTTCGTTCATCCAACAAAATACTGTGTTGAATAGCTGCACAAACCAATGCTTCAATTTGTGCCAATTCTTCCTCTGTTACTTTTGAAAAATGTGAAAAGTCAAAACGTAAATTGGACGGTGCAACCATCGAACCTTTTTGTTCCACATGTGTACCTAAAACAGCGCGAAGTGCATGGTGTAATAGGTGCGTAGCTGAATGGTTTTGTGCAGATGCAAATCGTTTTTCTTGATTCACTCTTGCTGTAAATGTTGCCGAACAATCATTTGGTAGTTCATTACTCAAATGAATGATTAAATTATTTTCTTTTTTGGTATCAAAAATTGCAATTTGTTGTCCATTTGCTTCAATTGTACCAGTGTCTCCAACTTGTCCACCACCTTCAGGGTAAAAAGGCGTTTGATTGAATACCAATTGATAAAATGATTTTTGTTTTTGACTAACTTTTCGGTATTTAACAAGTTGAATTTCAGCTGAAAGGTTATCATACCCTATGAATTCAACCGAATTATCACTTTGTAATTGTACCCAATCTTCTGTTTCTACAGCTGTTGCTGCTCTTGAACGCTCTTTCTGTTTCTGTAATTCAGCATCAAAGCCAACTTCGTCAATTTCAAGGTTGTTTTCTCGGGCGATTAAGCTAGTTAAATCGATTGGAAAACCAAAGGTATCAAACAATTCAAATGCTTCATTCCCATCAATTATCGTTTTGTTGGCTTTTTTAGTCGTTTCCATAATGGAATCCATTCGCTTGATTCCTTGTTCCAATGTTCTAAAAAAACTGATTTCTTCTTCGCGAATTACTTTTTGAATCAGTTCTTTTTGGTTGATTAATTCGGTGAAAGGATCGCCCATTATTTCTCCTAGAACAACTGATAAATCGCACAAAAACGGATCTTTTAATCCTAAAGTTTGATAACCATAACGAACGGCGCGACGCAATATTCTTCGAATGACATAACCTGCACCTGTGTTAGATGGCAATTGACCATCTGCAATTGAAAAAGCAATCGCACGAATATGATCTGCAATAACACGCAACGCAATGTCAGTTTCTTCTTTTGAACCGTATTTAATTCCAGAAACGCCTTCCAAATGGTTGATTAATGTTTGGAATAAATCTGTATCATAGTTGGATTGTTTACCTTGTAAAGCCATTGCTAAACGTTCTAACCCCATTCCTGTATCAACGTGTGTTGCAGGAAGCGGCTCCAAACTTCCATCTGCTTTCCGATTAAATTGCATGAAAACATTGTTCCAAATTTCAATTACTTGCGGATGGTCTTCATTTACCAATGTTTTTCCATCTATGGCATTTCTATCTTCATAGGATCTTAAATCAACATGGATTTCTGTACACGGTCCACACGGTCCTGTATCGCCCATTTCCCAAAAATTATCTTTTTTAGAGGCTAATATGATGCGGTCTTCAGCAATGTATTTTTTCCAAATCGAGAAACTTTCACTGTCTTGCGGAACACCATCTTTTGCATCGCCTTCAAAAACAGTTACATATAATTTATCTTTAGGTATTTTGTAAACTTCAGTTAAAAGTTCCCATGCCCAAGTTATTGCGTCTTCCTTAAAATAATCTCCAAACGACCAGTTTCCCAACATTTCAAACATTGTATGGTGGTAAGTATCAACCCCAACTTCTTCTAAATCATTGTGTTTTCCTGAAACACGTAAACATTTCTGACTGTTTGCAACGCGTGGGTTTTTAGGTGCAGCATTACCTAAAAAATAATCTTTGAATTGATTCATTCCAGCATTGGTAAACATCAATGTTGGGTCGTTTTTCACCACCATTGGAGCAGAAGATACAATTTCATGTCCTTTTGAAGCAAAGAATGCAAAAAATTGTGCGCGTATTTCTTTAATATTCATTTGAAAAATATAATAGTCAATGTAAAACACAAATTTAAGGGTTATTTCAGAAATAGCAATTGAAAAAAAGCGTTCATCGTTTAATTCTTTTATGATTCATTTTTCAAAATGAATTTATTTTCTTACTTTTAAGTAAGCGAAACAACTTTTCGAGCCATTTATACGTTTTAACAAAGTATCTTAAAGATTCTATGAAATTATTTTCAACACTAGTAGTACTATTACTTTCAAATTTAATATTTGCACAATATTATGGAATAAATACGGAAAGTAATTTCGCGAATGAAGCTGTTGATGTAGAAGTTGATGCTTCAGGAAATCAGTTTGTTACAGGTTATTTGACAGGTCAAATTAGCTTTGATGCAGCAACAACTTTAGCGAGTTCAAATGGATCCTCAGATATTTATGTTGCGAAGTATGCACCTTCAGGGGCTTTACTATGGGTAAAACAATTTGGTGGTGCTTCAACCGATAAATCGACAGATTTAGCATTAGATAGTCAAGGTAATTGTTATGTAACAGGTCAATATTCCGGTCAAATGGTCGTAGGTTTGAACACGTTGAATTCTGTGGCTGGTTCAAAAGATTTATTTATCATTAAGTTAACCAATGCAGGTGTTGTTGTTTGGGCAAAATCTGAGGGTGGGACAGGAATAGAAATTGCCAATGGAATTACATGTGATAATGTTGGAAATGTTATTGTTACAGGTCAGTTTGTAGGACAAACAATAGTTGGTACAACAACATTAAATAGTACGATTAATCCTTCATCTAATCAACCTTCTTATGATTTTTTCATCGCAAAATATTCTTCCGCAGGCTTATTAACATGGTTAAAAAATGGACAAGCACCTTCTGATGATCGCGGTATTGCAGTGACTACAGATAGTCAAAACAATATTTTTGTTACGGGTCAATTTTCAGATACATTAACATTTAATGGAAACACGTATAATAATTTAGCCCAGAATGTTGGTTTAATCACTAAGTTGAGTCCTGCTGGAACAACTTCGTTTCTTTATCAAATGAAGGCTGGATTGGTTGTGCCGAATGATGTGAAAATTAACGCGAGTGATGAGGTAATTATTACAGGTGATTATTTAGGAACTTTCAATTACATTACTACTTCATTAACCTCGATTACAAATGTTTATTCACGTAAAATATTTGTATTAAAAACAACTAATTCAGGAGCGTATATTTGGGGAAAATCATTAGGCTCTAACAATGAGATTTCGGCAAAAGCGTTAGCCGTTGATGGCTTGAAAAATTGTTATGTTACCGGATTTTTTAAATGTGATTTATCTCAATTGCACGATGCACAAACAGCCTTGTACAATAGTATAGGATTTAAAGATGGATTGTACTGGAAGCTCAACGACGGCGGTTTAACGCAAGGTGTAAAGCAATTTGGGGGAAAAGAAAATGATGACGGTCAAGGGATTGCGATCATTGGGAATAATGTGCCAATTATTTGTGGTAGTTATGGCGAAAATTTGTTTTTACCTCAAATTCCAAGCGTTGGTTACAGCTTCAATGCTACTTACGGTTTGCAAAATAGCTTTCCACATCCTTTTTTGAACGGTGATGCTTCAAGAAATTCGTTTTTATCTAACGCTGTTAATGACAATTCAATTGCAATTAATTTCTTTGATGGCAACCCCGCACCAATGGATAGTTTGTATGGTTTTATTGTGCCAAATCAAGACACCGTTCATTTTTGCCAACCCAATACAATCATATCTTATAATACACAAACAAACATTCTGTTCGGACCTGATTATAACTTTACTTGGAATAATGGAGCAACAACACAGGATTTAACAATTACTCAATCAGGAACTTATATCATAACAGTACAACGAAAAGATTTATGTTCAATAGGGAAAGATACAATAATTGGAATTTTACATGCTTTACCTCCAATGCCTTCTAAAACGGATAATTTAGGAATTGCTGTAAATGATTTTCCAAGTTATCTAAATTACCAACTTTGTTATCCCGATTCGGTTCAAATTTGGTTTAATAATTTATGTGCATCATGTATTTTAACGCTTAATGCGGATACAATTTCAACTGCAGCTCAGTATTATTCCAATTCTGGCAGTTTTACTGTCGCAGTTAGCGATGCTTTTTGCACTAATACGAGTAGTTTTAATGTTACTATTTTTCAAAATGAAGCACCTGATACTTTACAACCTTATTTATATTTTCCATCAGATTTAGATCAAAATGATTCGATGGTCGTTTGTGCTGGCACACCCATTCCAATTCACATCTTCGACTTTTTAACGAATCCTTTGCCCAATTTAAATCAATTTGACACGGTTGAAATCGTTCAAGAAACCATCACATTAGCAAATGGTACAATTCTACAACCTACTGCGCCTCATGTTTTTGCTCTGATTGCGCAACAATCTGGATGGCAAATTTTTACGTATAAATTAACAAGTGGCTATAATAACTTTTGTGGCATCGATACGATAAAATATATTGTTACAGATTCAATTTACTTAGTTGTAAATCCTGTTCCAAGTCAAACAATAACAATCAATGGACCTACAACTTTATGTCCAAACACTTCCGTTTACGTAACTGTTTCTCCTACATTACCTGGATTTAATTGGTCAGGTTCGCCCTTCATTTGGCAAAGTTCAGATCAAGACAGTATAGAAATTAATGCTCCAGGAACATTTTCTTATTTTGGCACATTGACAGATACGTTAACAGGATGCAATAGTTCAGCCGGCGCTAGTATTCAAATTAATTTTAAAGTACCTCCTGTAATAACTGGCAATCCAGCAGATGGCGTAGTTTGCCCCAATGATTCAATTACTTTATCTGTTCCAAACAATTTTATAAGTTATAGCTGGGATGGTCCTTATGGCGCATTGAGCTCCATTTCAAATACACATGTAGATAGCGTTATGGGTTTCTATTATTGTGAAGTCATGGATGCAGATAGTTGTGTTTTAACATCTGCTCCCTTTGAAGTAAAAGAATTTTCAACCCCAAGTTTGTTTGTTGATCCCTATTTAGTTTTGTGCGCTGGACAATCTACATCAATTACTGTTTTATACGATGGCAATGCTCAAATACAATGGATTAGTCCGTTTGTAACCAATGCTCCTGCATTAAGTATTAGCCAGCCAGCAACGTATGTTTGTGAAATTCAACAATGTGGTTTGACTTTCTTAGACAGTGTTGTGATTGTTGACGGAAATTTTATTCCAACGTTAACAACTACAGATTCAACATTGTGTCTCAATGAAACAGCTACATTAACCGTTCCTGCTGGTTACACAGATTATACTTGGAGTAGTGGAGAAACAGGTGTCAATTCAATTCAAACAACACTAGCTGGAGATTTTTATGTTGACATAACGAATCAATATGGTTGTTTAGTTTCAACAAATAGCATTACAATTTCGGTTCCTCAAGGTGCAAATGCACCAGCTATATACGGAGATACAATCTGTGAGGGAGAGACGTTGTTTTTGTCGACACCTCTAAATCAATTGGTTTCCTGGTATTCACAAGACACACTATTGCTGCAAACTTCTACCTTATTTACATTGAATCAATTACAAGTTGATACGTTGTTTTTAGTTGCTTTTCAACAATCAGATTGTCCGATGGCCTATCAAACAGTAGCGATTGATGTTATCAATCACATTGATCCGTCAACGTTAATAAACGATTCGTTGTTTTGTTCAGGAACTAGTATAAATTACACACTTATTGATTCAATAAATACCATCAATTGGTATGAAAACGGAGCATTTATTTCATTTAACAACTTAAATTTTTCAGTCACTAATACACCCAATTTTTCAAGTGTGATTTCGGCTGCAGTTACCAATAGTTGTTTTTATGATTCCATAAATTTTCCAATTACAACATTTGGCATTACGCCATTTAATTTCCTATCAGATTCAGCTTATATCTGTTCACAAGGAGGGATTACGTTTGATTTCTCTTCACTTTTTTCTACTGTAATTTGGGATTTCCCTACTATTGGAAGTGATACTTCAACGATATTTACAATTCAAAATCCAAATGGAGCAGGCTTTTTAAGTGCATTCGCAATTGATGCTAATGGGTGTAATACCTTATCTGATTCAGTTTATTTGACACCAACCTTTTCCAACGTGTTGATAAACGCAGATTTAGGTTCTGATTGTATAGGAGATGAAGCAATTTTTACTTTTACACCTAATTATTCAGATGCAATATGGACTTTGCCAACTTCTTCAACTTCTAATACTACACCATTAATTGTAGTACTTTCCAACCAAACTGTAGGAGAATATATTTTAACAGTAACAGATAATTATAATTGTAAGGTTCGTGATACGCTTTCAATTACAGCGCTTCCAATTCCAATTGTTCAATTATCATCGGATACGTTGTTGTGCATTGGTTCATTTATTTCAACACCAGATGTTCCGCTTGGCGCCATTTTTAATTGGGAAACATTTGGAACTGTAGATAGTATTCCAGTGTTGACTGACACTTGGATGACCCTCAGTGTTACTGGTTCAAATGGCTGTGTGTTTGTTGATTCAATCTATATTGATGCTGCTAATTGTGACGATGATTTACCCAATGTTATTACTTCTAATGGTGATGGAATAAACGACTACTTTGTTATAGATGAAGCCTTGTTGTTTCCAAATAACGAATTAATTTTATTAAATCGATGGGGGCAAGAAGTCTATTCTATGAAAGGTTATAACAATACCTTTAATGGCGGAGAATTACATGATGGCGTGTATTTCTATGTCTTCTACTATGATACGACAAATCTAAATGCGAAGAAAAAAGATGGTTTTTTAACCTTAATCCGCTAGATTTCCCTTCATAATTGTCAGTAAGTCTGTCATTTCGGCATAAAAAAAACTTCAATTTTCTTATCGTCAATGTAATTTTGTCCATTTTACCTATTTTTTTGCGATGGCACAATACTTGTCATTATGCTAACAATTAAAAATAGAAAATAATATATATCAAAATGGGAAAAATAATTGGAATTGACCTTGGTACTACCAACTCTTGTGTTTCAGTAATGGAAGGTAATGAACCAGTAGTAATTGCAAACTCAGAAGGTAAAAGAACAACTCCATCTGTTGTTGCATTTGTTGAAGGAGGAGAGCGTAAAGTTGGAGATCCAGCAAAACGTCAAGCGATTACAAATCCAACAAAAACAATTTCATCTATTAAAAGATTCATGGGATCTTCTTACGATGAAACGAAAGCAGAAGGTGGACGAGTTCCATACGAAGTAGTAAAAGGAGACAACAACACACCACGTGTTAAAATAGACGATCGTTTGTATTCTCCACAAGAAATTTCTGCAATGATTCTTCAAAAAATGAAGAAAACTGCTGAAGATTATTTAGGACAAGAAGTTACAGAAGCTGTTGTTACAGTTCCAGCATATTTTAATGATGCACAACGTCAAGCAACGAAAGAAGCGGGCGAAATTGCAGGATTAACAATCAAAAGAATCATCAATGAACCAACAGCTGCAGCGTTAGCTTATGGTTTAGATAAAAAAGGAATTGATCAAAAAATCGTAGTATTCGATTTTGGTGGCGGTACACATGACGTTTCTATCCTAGAATTAGGAGATGGTGTTTTTGAAGTATTGGCAACAGACGGAGATACGCACTTAGGTGGTGATGATGTTGATGAAGCAATCATTCAATGGTTGGCTGACGAGTTTAAAAATGACGAAGGATTAGATTTACGTCAAGATCCAATGGCATTGCAACGTTTAAAAGAAGCAGCTGAGAAAGCTAAAATTGAACTTTCTTCAACGACTTCTTCTGAAATCAACTTGCCGTACATTATGCCAGTAAATGGTATTCCAAAACATTTAGTACGTACATTATCTCGTTCTAAATTTGAGCAATTGATTTCTGATATCGTAGAAAGAACAATCGCTCCTTGTCGTAAAGCAATGAAAAACGCTGGTTTAACAAATAGCGATATCAACGAAGTGATTTTAGTTGGAGGTTCTACACGTATTCCAGTTATCCAAGATGCAGTTGAGCGTTTCTTTGGAAAAGCACCAAATAAAGGTGTGAATCCAGATGAGGTCGTTGCGGTTGGTGCTGCTATTCAAGGTGGTGTATTAACAGGTGAAGTGAAAGACGTATTGTTATTAGACGTTATTCCATTATCTGTTGGGATTGAAACAATGGGTGGTGTATTCACGAAATTAATTGAAGCGAATACGACAATTCCTTCTAAAAAATCTGAAGTATTCTCTACGGCTTCTGATAGTCAGCCTTCAGTTGATATTCACGTGTTACAAGGTGAACGTTCAATGGCAGCAGACAACAAATCTTTAGGTCGTTTCCAATTGACAGATATTCCACCAGCACAAAGAGGAGTTCCTCAAATCGAAGTAACATTTGATATTGATGCTAACGGAATTATGAATATTTCTGCAAAAGACAAAGGTACAGGCAAAGAACAATCAATTAAAATTGAAGCTTCTTCTGGACTTTCAGATGCGGAAATCGAACGTATGAAAGCAGATGCAGCTGCAAATGCTGACGCAGATAATAAAATGCGTGAAGAAGTTGAATTGATCAACAAAGCAGATTCTACAATTTTCCAAACAGAGCGTCAATTGAAAGAATACGGAGATAAAATTCCTGCTGACAAAAAACAACCAATCGAAGACGCATTAGCTGAATTGAAAAAAGAATTTGAAGCGAAAAATGTACAAAATTTAGACGCAGCAATGGAAAAATTAAACACTGTTTTCCAAGCGGCTTCTCAAGACATGTACAATGCTGCAAATGCTGGTGGTGATGCTGGTGCAGGAACACAAGACGCAG
>CANLIL010000040.1 GCA_947491305.1 Flavobacteriales bacterium
AATCCCTATCCTACCGAACCTTCTAAGCTAATTGCTAATAATTTTTGTGCTTCAACTGCAAATTCCATTGGTAATTGGTTGAGTACTTCTTTACAATAACCATTCACAATTAAGCTAATTGCTTTTTCTTCTGAAATTCCTCGTTGTAAACAGTAGAATATTTGATCTTCACCAATTTTAGATGTAGTTGCTTCGTGTTCGATTTTAGCTGAACTGTTTTTACATTCTATATATGGAAACGTATGTGCGCCACACGTATCTGTCATTAAGAGAGAATCACATTGTGAAAAATTGCGCGCATTCGTTGCATTTTTATGAATTTGAACCAATCCTCTGTAAGAATTTTGAGAAAAACCAGCTGAAATTCCTTTGGAGATGATGGTACTTTTTGTATTCTTTCCTAAATGAATCATTTTGGTGCCAGTATCTGCTTGTTGGTAATTATTTGTTACTGCTACAGAATAGAATTCACCGATTGAGTTGTCACCTTTTAAAATACAAGAAGGGTATTTCCAAGTAACAGCAGAACCCGTTTCAACTTGTGTCCAAGAGATTTTTGCATTGCGTTCACACACACCACGTTTCGTTACAAAATTGAAGATACCTCCCAAACCATTTTTATCGCCAGGGTACCAATTTTGAACAGTAGAATATTTAATCTCTGCATTTTCTAACGCAATTAATTCAACAACAGCAGCGTGCAATTGATTTTCATCGCGTTGTGGAGCTGTACAGCCTTCTAAATAAGAAACATAAGCTCCTTCGTCAGCCACAACTAATGTGCGTTCAAATTGTCCTGTTCCACCTTCATTAATTCTGAAATATGTGGATAATTCCATCGGGCAACGAACACCTTTAGGAATGTAACAAAAAGAACCATCTGTAAAAACAGCTGAATTTAATGCTGTATAAAAATTATCTGAAGTTGGAACAACCGTTCCCATGTGTTTTTTAACCAATTCTGGGTATTCTTGTACGGCTTCAGAAAACGAACAAAAAATGATGCCTAATTCTGCTAATTTCGCTTTGAAAGACGTTGCCACAGAAACTGAGTCCATGACAAAATCTACCGCAACTCCTGTAAGTCGATGTTGTTCTTCCATTGAAATCCCTAATTTGGCCATTGTAGCTTTCATTTCAGGGTCAACGTCATCCCAAGATTCGTATTTTTTAGTTTGTTTTGGTGCTGAATAATAAGTAATTGCTTGAAAATCTGGTTTTGTATAATGTACATGTGCCCATTCAGGTTCTGTCATTGTTTTCCATACCTCAAACGCTTCTAATCTGTGTTGCAATAACCATTCTGGCTCATTTTTTTTGGCTGAAATAAAACGAATGATGTTTTCATTTAATCCAATTGGCGCTTTATCCGATTCAATATCTGTAACGAAACCAAATTTATATTCTTGATTTTCAAGATCTTTGGCTAGTTCGTTTTCTGTATATCCCATTTTGTTGCTTACTAATTAAAGTGAAAAAGATTCGCCACATCCACACGTTCTTCCTGCATTAGGGTTGTTGAAAACAAATCCTTTTCCATTCAAACCACCAGAAAAGTCTAATGTAGTTCCAATCAAATACAAGAAACTTTTTTTATCTACAACTACTTTAATTCCATTATCTATAAATGATTTATCGTCTTCTTTTTCTTCGTTGTCGAATGTTAGTTTGTACATTAATCCAGAACAACCGCCACCTTCAACGCCAACGCGAATGAAAAATCCGTCTTTTCCATCGTCTTCCATTAAACGAAGTGCTTGTTTTTTTGCTGTATCCGTAACTGTAACCATTTTCTTTCTTTATTTAGATTAATTATAAATAAAATTGAAATCTTTTGCAAAAATACCTTTTTTGTGGTATTGTAACAAGAAAAAAGTGAAAATGTTTTATTAAAAAAATATAATTTGTTCTTTCAAAAATAGGATTCGAAATCATTTTTTATTTCAAACTGTATTTTTTTATTGGAAGTAGGGTGAATGATAGAAATCCATTCGGCATGAAGAAACAAACGATTTGATTTTTTACCGTATAAATCGTCGCCAAAGATTGGGATATTAAGTCCATCTAAATGCGCTGAATGCACTCTTAATTGATGCGTTCTACCTGTAACAGGAAAAAAATGAACAAGCGTTTTATCTTGAATTGTATTGATTTTTTTCCAGTAGGTAACGGCCTTTTTACCATGTTCTAAACAAACCATTTGTCTCGGACGATCATTTAAATCAACGCGCAATGGTAACTCAATTTGACCTTCAACAGCATCAATCTTACCATCTAACAATGCAGCATACCTTTTTTTTACACTTCTTTTGATGAATTGAGCTTGTAAATGGTGATATGCTTCTTCAGTTTTTGTGAGAACTAAGATGCCAGATGTTGACATGTCGAGGCGATGCACGATGATTGGTCCAGTTGCTTCTGGTCGCATTTTTTTAATTCGTGTATAGATAGAATCAGAAATTGTTTTTCCTGGAACAGATAAAAACTCTGCGGGTTTGTTCACAACGAGTAACACATCGTCTTCGTATATGATTGGAATATCTTTTCCTTCAGCAGGATTCACCAGTAAAGGATTTGGATCCAATTCGATACCATGTAGCATGTGCGCAAGTATCGGTGCGCATTTTGCTTTGCAAGCACCATAAAAATTCGTATGTTGTCTTATTTCAGATTGCGGAGATTTCCCCCACCAAAATTCAGCTAGTGCAATAGGTGTTAATTTTTTTACAAATGCATACTGTAATAACTTTGGAGCGGCACATTCACCAGCGCCAGCAGGAGGCTTTTTTTCATCGGTATCTTTGAAGATTTCACCTAAATTCTTTTGATGTCCTTCCTTGTTTAAAAAGAAGTAAGCTTCAAACAATTGATGTTGCAAATGGGCAGATTTTTCGGCTCGTTGTTCTGTCAACGCTTGAATTTTTTGTTCAAATGGGGCTATTTCGTCGCATAAAAGTTGTAGTTTAGTTTTCCAAAGTTCTTTCAATTTCTTCATCGAATAATTGAAATGTATGCTTTCAGCATTTAATCTTTTTTCAAGTAGCGTAAGTGCTTCGATAGTTGTTTGAACGCGTAATTGCGAACGAATAGCGTGTCTTTTATCTTTTGCTTTTTTACTAAAAACGTGTAATGCTTCAATTTCCAAGTCTTGAAGAAGTGATTGTTCCGCTAGCGCTTTTGTTTTTGATTGATAAAGAACAGCTGATTTTAGTTCATTTAGTTCGCGTGTGAACTCATTTAATACCGCCATTCCTTTTGATAAAAAAGCTTCTTCTTGCAACGTGTCAAAAACAGGTGGAACAAAATAGGCGTGTTCGTTTGAATTGCCTAATTTTCCTGAGAATGCAGCTAAGAATCCAAGTTCTCCATTTACATCTTGCACGACTAAAACACCAAACATTTTTCCAATGACAGCGCCTTTTTGTGTTGGATTTAGACCGAAATTATGTTCAAAGTCAGTTTGAGTTCTCAGGTATTCTTGCACTTGTTTACTTGCGATTTCAGCTAAAGGGTGCGGTTCATAAAAAAAGGGAAATGTAAATTTTTCAGGTAATTCAATTCCTTCAATCGATGTGTTAAATGGAATAAAATGAGGCGGAAAATTTTTCATTTATTTGTTCGAGTGAAATTCACGTTTACAAAAATACATTTATTCTTTGAATGCGATTTGTTTTGGCAGCAGCTTGCAATATTTTGATCGCTTTTATTACCTTTGAGCCAAAGTACAAAAAGTGAATATTTATAACGATTTTTCTTCTATTTCAGCGATTAAAAACCCAGTTTTAACAATTGGCACATTTGATGGTGTTCATATTGGACATAAAAAAATCATCGATCAATTAAATGCAGAAGCAACTAAAATAGGAGGAGAATCGGTGCTTTTTACTTTTTTCCCACATCCTAGAATGGTTATTTTTCCAGAATCGCATGGCTTAAAATTGATACAAACTCAAGAAGAGAAGTTGGAAAAATTGAAAGAAATGGGCTTGCAAAATGTTATTGTTTTCCCGTTCACTTTTGAATTTTCTCGCTTAACAGCTTTGGAATTTGTGCGAGACATGTTGGTCAACCAATTACATGTTAAAAAATTGGTCATTGGTTACGACCATCAATTTGGGAAAAACAGAGAAGGTTCTATTCATTTTTTGAGAGATGTGGCCGAAACATATGAATTTGAAGTAATCGAAATTCCAGCTCAAGATATTGATGCTGTTCATGTCAGTTCCACCAAAATTCGAGAAGCATTGCTTACCGGCGATATTGAAAAGGCAAATGACTATTTAGGCGCTCCGTTTGAACTGATAGGCAATGTAGTTAAAGGAAAACAGCTAGGCAGAACAATTGGCTTTCCAACAGCAAATTTGAAGTTAGCAAACGAATTAAAAATAATTCCTCAAAACGGGGTGTATGCGGTGAAAGTTTTCTATCAAGAAAATTGCTTTGAAGGAATGATGAACATTGGTATTCGTCCAACGATAGAAAGTAAAAACGATACAACCATTGAAGTTCATATCTTTGATTTTGATCAAACAATTTATGGAGAAAGTCTGCGCGTTGAATTGTATAAGAAAACCCGCGACGAACAAAAATTTAATGGTATAGAAGCGTTAAAAAATCAATTGAAACTCGATGAAATATCTATTCGTACTTTTTTTAATCGTCCTTAATTTATCGGTTTTTGCTCAGCAAAACAATCCGAAAATTTACCAATGGAGTGTGGCAAAAAACGCACATCCTGACACTATTTTTGGCATTACATTTGAAAAAATGAAATTGAAAGAAGTGCCGAAAGAATTACAAGCGTTTAAGCAGCTTAATACCTTACTTTTTTCGAACAATAAACTTTCTCAACTGCCTGATTTTATGGGCGAGTTCAACAAATTACAAAGCTTAGATATTTCAAAGAATAACTTCACCGTTTTTCCTGCTGTTATTTGTCAATTAACAGAATTGAAGCGATTTATTGCCAATAGAAATCCAATGGAATACTTGCCAGAATGCGTTGGTTATTGTGAAAAATTAGTTTATGTAGATTTATGGGACACACCAATTGGAACTTTTCCAACGAGTTTTAAAGCATTGAAAAACTTGAAAAAACTTGATTTGCAAGGAATAAGTTATCCAGAAAGTTTCCAACGAGAATTAAAGCAACAAATGCCAACGGTTGAAATTCTATTTGATGCTCCGTGTAATTGTCTCCGTTAATTAAATCGAATAGCTTTAATTGGCTGAATTTTTGTAATCACAAAACTAGGAATTAAAAGCGCTGTTAAACAAACAATTAATGTTCCTATATTTAACATTAACCACGCACTTAATGTCAATTCAATTGGGACTTTATTCAGGTAATACACTTCGGGATTTAAGGTTAATATACCAAAGTAATATTGAATACCACACAGTACTAGTCCAATTACATTTCCAATAATCATTCCTTTTAAAATTAAAAATCCTGCTTGAATCAAAAATATTTTACGAATTGTCCAATTATTTGCACCCATTGCTTTAAATATTCCAATGAAGTTGGTGCGCACTAAAATCAAAACCAACAAGGCGGAACCCATGTTGATGATGCCAATTAATAACATAAGTACAACAATAATAAGCACATTTAAGTCTAAAAATCCTAACCAAATAAAAATATCATTTTCTGATTCAATAATACTTTTAACACTCAATTGCTCGTTATTTTTAGTAGGAATAAGATCAAATCTTTTTTTCAGTTTTGCAACGATTTCAGGTAAATCTTCCCATTGATTGACATTCACTTCAAAGCCACCAACAAATTTATTACTTGTGCCATTTCCATCTATTTGTTGACATTCGATAGCGGATCCTTTTGTTAAAATGGTGAAATGGTTACCCACTTCGTCTAAAAAAGTACGTTGAATGGCGTCATTTTCAAGGAGAAATTGACACGTCGTAGCTCTGTTCACGTTTATTTTTAAATATGCAGTGTCAGATTTAAGTGATTGATCGCTCAAGCTGTAATTTTTTTCAGCAACGATTAAACGTATCAATGTATCTTTTGTTGGACATAATGTAAAGCCTGCATACCGTTCAAAACCATTTCCCCAATCGTACGAATAATTGCCATTACCTCCAGTCACTTCTGCTTTAATCAATAATTCGTTGTTCATTAAGGTGTCTGAAATTCGAATAGCCGTTTGTATTCCCCAATCGTTTAGTTGTTGCACAATTTGAATATCACCAAGAACAAACTTTTTATCAAATTCTTCTAGTCCAGTTTCATAAATTCCAACAATTGTAAACAAGCGTTTAATCGGCTGGTTTTTCACAAAGAATCCTGCAACTTTTTCATTCAATGAGAGGTTTAAATCTTGCGCAATTCTTTTTGAAATTAACAATTCATACGAGACTTCTTTGTTGTTGAATTTGGGAAGTCTCCCAGCTTTTAAATGATTGTTATAGAATTCAAAATTATACGTTTGATCAACACCTTTTAAAACCGCTCCAGTAATTTCTTGTTGGATATTTTCTTTTTTATTAGCTTGTAAAAGTATTGGTTTGTAGGCAACATAATCAATTGAAGCGATTCCTTTTTCTTTTGCCAATGTTGGATAAAAATCTTGATTTTTTAAAATAGGATCGCTTTCAAAAATGCTGTTTTCACCTGAATTTGTAATTAAAATATGCGAGCCAAATCCTGCAACTTTTTTGCGTACTTCATGCTGAAAACCAGTGACTACAGCTATCGTTATTAAGTTAACAACAATTGCTAGTGAAATACTTATGATAGAAATACGCACGATAGGTCTAGAAACTTTCTTACCTTTCGCCTCGCTTTTAAGCACTTTTCTCGATATGAAATATTCAAATGACACGATAAATCGATTTAGAATACGAAAGTACATAAAGCTTTTGTGTCTGAAAAGCGCTTTGCTTTTTTTAATTGCTTCGTGTTCCTTTTTTAAGGAAAAAGTTCGCCCAATTGTTAAACGTCAATCTGTTGAAACAATTGTAATTGATGAGGTATTGCCTGAAAGTGAAATCACTATTCGAGAAGAAAATCATGCTCGATATTCGCTTCAAAAACCTGTTTTAGGTATCGAACGGATTTATCTATTTGTTGATTCATTAAAAGGTAAAAAAATCGCTGTTGTTGGAAATCAAACTTCAACAATCGGCTCAGTTCATTTAGTAGACACTTTGCTTGCTATGCAATTAAACGTTGTAAAAGTTTTCGCTCCAGAACATGGGTTTAGGGGTGAAGCTGATGCAGGTGAAAAAGTTGCGAGTTCAATTGATGACAAAACAGGTTTGCCATTGATTTCTTTGTATGGAAACAATAAAAAACCAACACCTGAACAATTGTCAGATGTAGACATTGTAATTTATGACATTCAAGATGTTGGTGTTCGATTTTACACGTATATTTCAACTTTACATTATGTGATGGAAGCATGTGCTGAGCAGAAAAAGCAGCTGGTTGTGTTGGACCGACCAAATCCAAATGGTCATTACATTGATGGACCGGTCAGAACGTCTGAATATAGATCATTTGTTGGGATGCATCCAGTTCCAATTGTTTACGGAATGACGATTGGTGAATATGCCATGATGATTAATGGAGAAGGTTGGTTAAATGATAGTTTATCGTGTAAATTATGGGTGATTGCTTGTCGCCATTATGCGCACAAAACAAAGTATATTTTACCAGTCCCGCCGTCTCCAAATTTACGCTCCGAATTAGCCGTAGCATTGTATCCAAGTTTATGTTTATTTGAAGCATCAACGGTCAGCGTAGGAAGAGGAACTAACAAACCATTTGAATTATTTGGACATCCTAATTTTCCGCCAACGAATTTTCAATTTACGCCAACTTCTATGCCTGGAGCTAAAAATCCCTTGCATGAAAATAAAGTCTGCTATGGTTTTGATTTAATAAAAGCGCACCAACGTAGAAGGTACGAAATCAATTTGAATTATTTAATTCAAGCGAGGGATTTATTGGGCGATTCAATTCGATTTATTGACCAACCTTCTTTTTTCAATAGATTGGCGGGTAATAATAAATTAGTTGATCAAATTCAAGCTGGATTTTCAGCACAAGAAATCAGAAGAACGTGGGAACCAGAATTGGAAGCCTTTAAGAAAATAAGAATGAAGTACTTGCTTTACAATTAAGAAAGTTTACTTTTCAAATCTTTACCACTTTCTAATACCGTTTGTTTCATCGAATCCATGTAAGCGATTAATTTTGAAAGTAATTCAGGATTTGAATGACCAATAATTTTAACTGCTAAGATTCCGGCATTTTTTGCAGCATTTAATGCAACCGTTGCAACAGGAATTCCATTTGGCATTTGTAAAATAGATAAAATACTATCCCAACCATCGATTGAATTAGAAGATTTTATCGGAACGCCGATAACAGGAAGTGGAGTCAATGAAGCGGTCATTCCAGGCAAGTGTGCAGCACCTCCAGCACCAGCAATAATAACTTTGATGCCTCTTTTGTGCGCATTTTGAGCATATTCAAGCATTAATTCTGGGGTGCGGTGAGCAGAAACAACATTTATTTCAAAGTCGATCCCAAATTCTTGCAACAATTTTGCTGCTTCTTGCATAATCGGTAAATCCGATGTGCTTCCCATAATTATACCTACTTCTGCCATGCTTTTTTTTTACAAAGTTAATGAAACTATTTAATATGATTGGAAACTTCGATCCCACCAAAAACACATGAACCAGTTAGGCGAAGTGTTTTTCTTGTTGTTTCTGTTGATAATTCTATTGGAATACGCTGATCGTCTAATCCACCAAACACAGAATTTACTTCATAAATAATTTCCCAATTGGATGGGACAATGAAAGTAACTCCACCAAAAACACATTGAATATCAAGCGTGATTTCATCTTCAAAATCAGCTTGTGAAAAATCTATTTCATTTCCTCCAAAAATACTGGTTACGACACCTCCTTTAATTGTTTGTGACGTTATTCTTTTTTTGAGACCAGCAAACAATGCAAAAGATTGGATTTGATCTACCTGTTTTTCGGTTGCAATTGTTTTTTTAGTATTGAATTGAAAAAAACCACCTTTCAACAACATGGAAATGCCAACCCCCATAATTAGCAAGGGCCAAAAAAAGCGTAATTGAACATAGTCAGGATAAAAATCATGAAATTGTAATGTACATCCAATTACAATTAGAACATATCCACTCATTTTTTGGAAATTGTGTTTAAATAGTTGGATTATACCAATCAGAATTAGCAACATTTGCCAAGTGAACAACCAATTTGGTATGTAAACATCAAATTGTTTGACAAAGAATACTAAACCGACTAACAAGACTATTAGTCCATTAATGATTTTTGATTTATTAATCGTTGATGGATGTTGATTTTTCATGCTTACTTTATTAGAATTGAATAAAATTAAAGGTAAAAAAAAAGCGTGGAATACACCACGCTTTCTATCACTTTTTTTAAGGATTATAAAGTTCCTCTTTTTGCTTGTTCGCGTTCAATGGATTCAAACAATGCTTTAAAATTACCCGCACCAAATCCTTTTGCGCCCATTCGTTGAATGATTTCAAAGAATAAGGTTGGACGATCTTCAACTGGTTTAGTAAATATTTGCAATAAATATCCTTCTTCATCAGCATCAATCATGATCGATAATTTTTGCAATTCTTTGATGTCTTCTTTCATCATATCCATGTGTACACCTAAACGTGCTGGAATTTCATCGTAATATGCTTGTGGTGGAGCAGATAAAAATTCTACGCCTCTTGCTTTTAATTGTGAAACGGTTGCAATGATATCATCTGTTGCAACTGCAATGTGTTGCACGCCAGGCCCTTCATAAAAATCTAAATATTCTTCGATTTGAGAACGTTTTTTTCCTTCAGCAGGCTCATTAATTGGGAATTTAATTCGTCCATTGCCATTACTCATTACTTTTGACATCAAGGCAGAATATTCCGTGTGAATTTGTTTGTCATCAAACGACAAGAAATTAACAAATCCCATCACATCTTCGTACCATTTTACCCACGTATTCATTTCACCCCAGCCAACATTTCCAACCATGTGATCAATGAATTTTAACCCAACAGCTGATGGATTATAATCAGATTCCCACGATACAAATCCTGGTAAAAATTCACCCGAATAGTTTTTACGTTCAACAAATAAATGAACAGTTTCACCATAAGTATAAATCCCAGCTGTTACAACTTCACCGTGTTCGTCTGATGAAACCGTTGGTTCTTGGTAAGATTTCGCACCTCGTTTGATTGTTTCTTCGTAAGCACTTCGAGCATCTTCAACCCATAAGGCAACTATTTTAACACCATCACCATGTTTTTTAACATGTTCGCCAATTGGAGATTCACTAGTTAATGCCGTTGTTAAGACTAAGCGAATTTTACCTTGTTTTAACACATACGAAACGCGGTCTTTCATACCAGTTTCCAACCCAGCGTATGCTAACGATTGAAAACCAAAAGCCGTTTTGTAAAAATGTGCTGCTTGTTTGGCATTTCCAACATAAAACTCAACGTAATCTGTTCCTAATAAAGGCAAGAAATCTTGCGCTCCATCAAATATCTTTTCTAATCCGTATTCAACGTTTTTAACTACTTTACTCATATTTTTCTTTTTTTGGATTTATAAAATCCACGATTTACTGTAATCCTTTACTTCAATATTTAATGCTTGTTTCGTCATTTTCAATGGTTTGAATGTATCCACCATTACAGCTAATTCTTGCGTTTCTTTTTTACCAATACTTCGCTCATAAGCTCCTGGATGCGGGCCATGCGGTAATCCTCCGGGATGTAATGTAATTTGTCCTTTTTCAATGTGGTTTCTACTCATGAAATCTCCATCTACATAATATAAAACTTCATCAGAATCAATATTGCTATGGTTGTAAGGTGCTGGAATTGCATCCGGGTGATAATCATACATTCTAGGTACAAATGAACACAACACAAAACCAGTCGTTTCAAAAGTTTGGTGAACTGGTGGTGGCTGATGCACACGACCCGTAATCGGTTCAAAATCATGAATCGAGAAAGCATATGGGTAATTAAAACCATCCCAACCAACGACATCAAACGGATGAGATCCATAAATGTAATCGTGTAAAATATCTTGTTTTTTAATACGAATTAAAAAATCCCCTTTCTCATTGTGTGTTTCTAATTCATGAGGAGGACGAATATCGCGTTCACAATAAGGAGAATGTTCTAATAATTGTCCAAACCAGTTTCTGTATTTTTTTGGTGTATATACCGGATTAAAAGATTGCACAATAAACAAACGATTGTCTTCATTATCAAAAGTCATTTGGTAAATCATTCCTCTTGGAATCAATAAATAATCGCCATAAGAAAAATCGATATTTCCCAATTGGGTCTTTAATTTACCGGAACCTTTATGAATGAAAATAATTTCATCTGCATCTGCATTTTTGTAGAAATAGTCCTTCATTGATTTTTTAGGTGCAGCTAATTCAATGTAACAATCGCTGTTAACTAAAACTGGAACACGACTTTCTAAAAAATCGTCTTTTGGTTCAATATTGGCTCCCATTATACTGCGCATTGATAGGGATATTCCTTCTGCAATTTCGGGTGCAATATTTTTTTGACCTCTAACTTCTTTAACGACTGTAGGAGGATTAATGTGATACATTAAACACGACATTCCGTCGAATCCAACCGTGCCAAAAAGTTGTTCGTGAAACAAACTTCCATCTGCTTGGCGATAAACAGTGTGTCGTTTATGAGGAAACTTACCTAATTTATGATAAAATGGCATAATTCTTAATTTTCATAGTTTTCAATTCAACAAAAATAAACTTCAACAAATATAAAAAATATGATTATCGTCAGTATTTGTTTTTTTAGAAAATTATTTTTCAAATATGGACTTTATACACGGGCAAATTTTAACTTTGTCTAAACAAAATCGATTAAAATGTCAAAAACTATTGTGATAGGTGCTTGCGGGCAAATCGGAACAGAACTTGTACTTGCTTTAAGAAAAAGAAAAGGAAACGAATCAGTTTTTGCAGCAGATTTAAAGGATGAATGTCCTTCAGTCTTAAATAATGGTCCTTATGTCAAAATGGACATTTTAGACAGAGATCAAGTGCGCCAATTCATCATAGAAAATGAGATTAAAGAAGTTTACTTATTAGCAGCTTTGTTGTCTGCAACAGCAGAAAAAAATCCAGATTTTGCGTGGCGATTAAATATGGAAGGTTTATTTACTATATTAGATTTAGCCAAAGAACAACACATCGACAAAATTTTCTGGCCTAGTTCAATTGCAGTTTTTGGACCTACAACACCACTTGACAACACACCGCAATATACAGTAATGGAACCTTCAACGGTTTACGGAATTTCAAAACAAGCTGGCGAGCGATGGTGCGAATATTATTTTAATAAATTTGGAGTAGATGTTCGAAGTATTCGCTATCCTGGATTGATTTCATATACAAGTTTGCCTGGTGGCGGCACCACAGATTATGCAGTTGATATTTTTTATCAAGCAAAATTAAATAATCAGTATACGTGCTTTTTGTCAGAAAACACGGCACTACCAATGATGTTTATGGAAGATGCGATTCGTGCAACTATTGAGTTAATGGAAGCGCCGAAAGAAGCAATTAAAATTAGATCAGCTTATAATTTAGCAGGAATTAGTTTTACACCGAAAGAATTAGCAGCCGCAATCCAGAATATTCAACCCGAATTTGAAATTAGTTATGCACCAGATTTTAGACAAAATATCGCAGATAGTTGGCCAAAATCAATTGATGATTCCTATGCAAAAACTAATTGGGGATGGAAAGAACAGTTCGGTTTGACAGAAATGGTAAAAATAATGCTTGAAAAAGTTGACGTTAATTTGCTTTGATAAGTAAATTAAATTATTTTTGTTTTGACTGATTATTGTTCTGAAAATGGAAACTACAAGAAACTATATTATTTTTAACAGAATATTTAAGTTTATCACATTTGTTGTGTTACTACATTTTTTTTCTATTGCTGCTTTTTCATTCGTCCAAAATGGCGATCAAACTGAAATAAATCAAAAAGATGCAACTGGGAAAAAACAAGGAAAATGGATTTATTTTGGTAAAGATCGACCTGCTGAAGGTGTTCCTTTAGATGGTAAGATTGAAGAAGGAACGTTTGTAGATGACCGGAAAGAAGGATTTTGGATAAAGTTTTATCAAGATGGTGTTACCCCAAAAATAAAAGGATTTTATATCAACAACCGACCACAAGGTGACTTCATTAAATACCACCCAAATGGGAAGATAAAAGAGCAAGGTAATTTTTATAAAAATCAATATGCTGATTCTTTAAAAAGATATTATGAAACCGGTATCATTCAATACGAAGGAAATTACAATGAAACGGGCAAAGAATCTGGAAAAATTAAGCACTATTATCCCAACGGACAGTTAGAATTTGAATACATCGCTGAAAATGGAAATCCTGTAGGAAATGCAACACGTTTCTACGAAAATGGTGATGTTAAAGAAAAAATCGTGTACGACGCAACTGGTAACGTAGAGAAAAGTGAACAATTGGACATTAAACGTGCGATAGAGAAACCTATTCCTACAGTTGTTTCTAAAAATCCACCACCAAAAATAGGGGTTCCCAAAACAAAGGGAATAGTTTTCGTTCCAAATGGCTATAACAAAACTTACAATGCAAATGATGAAATTTGGCAAGATGGAACGTTTAAAAATGGTCAATTGTGGGATGGAAAAGTTTACGAATATGACAGGGATGGAATTCTATTAAAAGTAAAGGTTTTCAAAAATGGTTTTTACCATTCTGATGGCCAATTATAAAATAATGTGCTTGCATTAAAAGGTTCGAAAGAGCCTTTTTTTATTCCTTTTCTTTTTTGTAAATTTGAAAAAGTATGAAAAAAGAATTACAACAATCTATTGAAGAACTAATTTCTGCCAGTCCAACGATTGATAAGGTTGGTGTGGAAGAGCGAGTTGCACGTTTTCAAACCAGAAGCATAAAAGGAGACAGTAAGCTACAAGCATTAAAAATGGGGTTAAACATGATTGATTTAACAACATTAGAAGGGAAAGACACGCCCGGAAAAGTGCAACAAATGTGTTACAAAGCAATGCATCTTCACGATGAATTAGCAAATTTACCAACAGTTGCTGCGGTTTGTGTGTATCCATCCATGGTTAAAATTGCCAAAAGTGCATTAGTGAATTCTTCAGTAAAAGTAGCATCCGTTTCAACAGCTTTTCCGAGTGGACAAGCACCTCTTTCAGTTAAATTAGCAGACACAACATTTGCTGTCAATGAAGGCGCTGATGAAATTGACATGGTAATTTCAAGGGGTAAATTTTTGGCAGGAGAATATGATTATGTGTTTGATGAAATCGCGGCAATCAAAGCTGCATGTGGGAATGCGCGATTGAAAGTAATACTAGAAACGGGCGAATTACTTACTCTTGACAATGTTAGAAAAGCGAGTGATTTAGCTATTTATGCTGGTGCAGATTTTATTAAAACCTCAACAGGTAAAATTCAACCTGCGGCAACAATGCAAGTTACCTTTACAATGTTACTAGCAATAAAGGATTATTTTGATAAAACAGGCAAAATGATTGGAATGAAACCAGCAGGTGGAATTTCAACAGCTAAATTAGCGATACATAATTTAGTTATGGTAAAAGAAGTATTAGGAAACGAATGGTTGACCAATCAATGGTTTCGTTTTGGAGCTAGTAGCTTAGCAAATGATATATTAATGCAAATAAGAAAATTAGAAACGGGTGTTTATCAATCTTCGGATTATTTTTCAATCGATTAAAATGACAAAAGAAAACAGACAAGTTGATTCTTGGGAATATGCTCCTTCTTTGGAAAGTACAAATCATATTCACATCAAAAAGCGATATGAATTATTCATTAATGGAGAATGGGTGAAACCAAGTTCGGGAAAGTATTTTGAAACGATAAATCCTGCAAATGAAGAAGTCATTTCTGAAATCGCACACGGAAACGAAGAAGATATTGACCGCGCTGTAAAAGCGGCTCGAAAAGCATATACAGAAGTTTGGTCAGTAATGCCAGCTGCTGAACGCGCAAAATACATTTATAGAATAGCCCGTTTAATGCATGAACAAGCGCGGGAATTAGCAGTTATAGAAACATTAGATGCTGGTAAAACAATTCGCGAATCAAGGGATATAGATGTTCCTTTAGCGTGTAATCATTTCTTTTATTATGCTGGCTGGGCGGATAAACTAGCGTATGCTTTTCCAAATCGAAAAGTTGAATCACTTGGTGTTGCAGGACAAATAATTCCTTGGAATTTTCCATTATTGATGGCAGCATGGAAAATTGCTCCTGCCTTAGCTGCTGGAAATACAGTCGTTTTAAAACCTGCTGAAACAACACCGTTAACTGCTTTAAAATTAGCCGAAATTATTGAAGCATCGGGTTTGCCTCCCGGCGTTGTAAATATTGTAACGGGATATGGAGATACGGGTGCAGCACTTGTGAATCATTTAGATGTTGACAAAATTGCATTTACTGGTTCTACGAATGTTGGAAAAATCATTCAAAAAGCACTTGCTGGTACTTCAAAAAAATTAACCCTAGAATTAGGCGGTAAATCTGCCAATATTATTTTTGATGACGCTCCAATTGACCAGGCAGTAGAAGGAATAATAAATGGTATCTTCTTTAATCAAGGACATGTATGTTGTGCTGGTTCACGTTTATTTGTGCAAGAAAATGTTGCTGAAAAAGTAATTTCCAAATTAAAAGAACGCTTAAAATCATTGTATTTAGGAGATCCGTTAGATAAAAATACTGATGTAGGAGCAATCAATTCAAAGAATCAATTGGAAACAATTGAGCGTTACATTCAGCTTGGAAAAAATGAAGGTGCAGAAATGTATCAACCTGCTTGTGTACTTCCTAAAAAAGGATTCTTTTGTCCGCCAACCTTGTTTACCAATGTTGCACAATCTAGTGTGATTGCTCAAGAAGAAATTTTTGGACCTGTTTTAACCATTCAAACATTTCGAACGATTGATGAGGTCATTCAAAAAGCAAATAATTCACCGTATGGATTAGCAGCAGGTGTTTGGACAGAAAAAGGTGCGCGAATTTTCAACATGGCTAATCAGTTAAACGCAGGAGTAATTTGGGCAAATACGTACAATAAATTTGACCCAACATCGCCATTTGGAGGATACAAAGAAAGTGGTTTTGGAAGAGAAGGTGGTGTTCATGGCTTAGCGGCTTATGTGAAGTTTATATAATCAATTGTCAGGAAAATGAGTCGTTTAGAAATAGTTAAAACGTATAAAATATACATCGGAGGTCAATTCCCGCGAACTGAATCGGGGCGTTATTATTCTCCTGTAAATAAAGATGGAAAGGTACTTGGCAATATTTGCTTGTCTTCCAGAAAAGATGTAAGAAATGCAGTTGTTGCAGCACGAAAAGCAATTGGATCTTGGTCAGAACGTGCGGCATTTAACCGCGGACAGATTTTGTACCGAATTGCAGAAATGTTGGAAGGACGTAAAGCACAATTCGTGGAAGAGTTGCAATTTCAAGGTTCAAGTAAACAAGCTGCTGAAGCTGAAGTGAATTTGGCCATTGATCGCATCGTATATTACGCAGGTTGGTGTGATAAATACCAAGCAATTGTGAGCTCTGTGAATCCAGTCGCTTCTTCTCATTTTAATTTCTCCGTTGCTGAACCGATGGGTGTTGTTGGAATAATTGTACCCGAAAACAGTTCGTTAATTGGCTTGGTTTCATTGGTTTTACCTGTAATTTGTGGTGGAAATACCGTTGTTGTTTTGGCTGCTGAAAACTTGCCATTGTGCGCGGTTACGTTTGCGGAAGTATTACATTCTTCTGATGTTCCTGGCGGCGTTATTAATATATTAACTGGTTCAACGAAAGAAATGACGCCAACGTTGTCAACTCACATGGATGTGAATGCACTTGTTTATGGTGGAACTGATCCGTTGGAATTAAAAGAAATTCAAGAAAATGCAGTGTTGAATGTGAAACGTGTGTTTGCTTATTTAACAGATTGGACAAAAGCCGATGCACAAGGTCTTCATTTTATTTCAGATGTTCAAGAGATCAAAACAATTTGGCACCCCATTGAAAATGTTGGCGGCGCAACATCTAACTATTAAGAAGTTTTTAAGGATGTTTAAAATAAAGCAGATTTTGTAATAAAAAAATCCCTCAACCAATAGATTGAGGGATTTTAATAGTTACTTTATTTGGATTAGCCTACCAATGCTTCGTAAGCAGCAGCATCTAATAATCCTTCTAATTCACTTGTGTCAGACATTTTTACTTTAACCATCCAACCATCTCCGTAAGGATCTGTGTTAACTGATTCAGGATTTGCCTCTAATCCAGCATTGAATTCAATGATTTCTCCACTCAAAGGCATAAATAAATCTGAAACTGTTTTAACGGCTTCAACTGAACCAAAAACTTCTTCTTGACCCAATGTTTCACCTTCTGTTTCGATTTCAACGTAAACGATATCACCTAGTTCACTTTGTGCGAAATCAGTAATTCCGATTGTTGCAATATCACCTGATACACTTACCCATTCGTGGTCTTTTGTGTATTTTAAATTTTGTGGAATGTTCATTTTATATGCTTAATAGTTGTTTAAAACACGAAGTTAATAAGTTTATTTACTTATTAGAAGACAAAGGTAAAAAAAAGCATGAAATACTATTTCTTTTTCGACAATTGAAGTAAGAATAAGCTTATTTTTGTTTTCAATTTATTTCTCTTTACGCTTTTATGGCTGTTGTTTTAAATTTATTTGGTGAAGGTTTACGATGTTGGGTCTGTGATATTCCATTGGCTCAATTTCAAGAAATGTTGGCCATTAAAGAACGCCACCAATTGCCATGGGAACGACTTTTTTTCGACTTCGATTTTATCAAACATTATGGCTTTGACCATTGGTCGGAAATGGCCACTCGAGGCGAACACCGTTTCTTTGCATTGAAAAAAAATAATTCTATCGAATTAAAAGAGAATCGCAAAATGCTTTTTAAAATTGATGCGGATGAATTGGATTTGAATTTTACCTTGTTTCCGATTTTTCAGATAAGTGTTGAAGAAAATATTCGCTTTCCAAAGTTACCAGGCATGCAAACAATTCTCCTGGTGGAACAAGAAACGGGGTGTTTTGGAAAATTTGAAATTCAAACCTCTAATTTTGATATTAATCAACTGCAATTTTCAACCTTGCATGCAATCGAATCGTATTTGTATCCTGCTTTAGTAGCAATAAATTATGCGGGTGAAAATTTGCAGTTAGTTTCTGATGATTTAGTCGTAAGAGGGACAGGTGTAATGTTACTCCACGAGGAAGAAGCGCCTTAAAATTATACTATTGAAAGATTGTTTCAATGATTTAGACTGAATCTCTAGAGATATTATTAAATTTGCGCCATGGTTAATCAAGATCAATTAAAAGAAATTTTAGCACGAATCAAAGCAATCGAAAGCTATCTCAAGATAGAAGAGAAACGCATGCAATTGCAAGAAGAAGAATTGAAATCACAAGATCCTACTTTTTGGGAAAATCCTAAAACTGCGGAAGTACAAATGAAATCAATTCGTTCTTTGAAATTTTGGATTGCTTCATACGATCAGTTGAAAGCAACTTTTGATGACATCGAAGTATTAATTGAATTTGTGAAAGAAGGTGCTGCTGAAGAAGAAGAGGTCGATGAAGCATTTACGAATTTAGTAACGGAAGTCGAAGAATTGGAATTGAAAAACATGCTTTCTGGCGAAGAAGATAGTTTGAGCGCTGTGCTTCAAATTACTGCTGGAGCTGGTGGAACCGAAGCATGTGATTGGGCAGGAATGCTTATGCGTATGTACTTGATGTTCGCCGAGAAAAATAAATACAAAGTAAAAGAACTGAATTTTCAAGAAGGCGATGTTGCTGGAATTAAAACAGTTACTTTGGAAATTGAAGGTGAATTTGCTTTCGGATATTTAAATGGAGAAAATGGTATTCACCGTTTGGTGCGCGTAAGTCCTTACAATGCGCAAGGAAAACGTATGACTTCTTTTGTATCCGTTTATGTGTATCCATCTGTTGATGACACCATTGAAATTTACATAAATCCTGCAGATATTAGTTGGGATACTTTCCGTTCGGGTGGAGCAGGAGGACAAAATGTCAACAAAGTAGAGACAGGAGTTCGATTGAAACACGCGCCAACAGGAATTACAATTGAAAATACAGAAACGCGTTCGCAACTTGGAAACAGAGAAAAAGCGATGCAATTATTGCGTTCTCAATTGTACGAAATGGAGATACGTAAACGAAAAGAGTCACGTGACGAAATAGAAGCAGGTAAAAAGAAAATCGAGTGGGGTTCGCAAATTCGTAGTTATGTGTTAGACGATCGACGTGTAAAAGACCACCGAACAGATTATACGGTTAATGATCCTGATAAAGTATTGAATGGCGAATTGATGCCTTTCTTAAAGTCGTATTTAATGATGTACGGAAATTAGGTTTTTTCAATTTTCAATTTATTCTTTAAACGGATTACTCCATTTTTTATTCGAATAAACATCGGTTCCTCCTAAGGTTTTTAAAAAGGCAATCACAGCATTGATTTCAGGCGCAGTTAAGTGTAATTGTTGTCCAATTCCATTCGGTTTCAAACGTAAGTCTAAATTTGTATTGTTGAGCGCAGCATTGGTTAAATTCCCATAATGTCCAATCGCTGCTTGCAAATCTTTTATTATAGCGGTGTGCATCATCGGTCCATTTATTATTCCAGTGCTATTTGTTAGGTTTCTTAATGACGGTGCTCGAGTATTCGTTACATCCGGAGTACCAGCTAAGCTACCTCCAAAACCATTGCTTTTACTAGATGGATCTATGTCAAATTCAGGTGCTCTGTGACATTGGTTGCACCCCAATCCACCACTTATTCGCTCGCTATTACTATCAAATACGGGATTGGTTAAAAATAGATTTTTACCTGTATTTTCTTGGTTCGTAAAATTGGAGAAATTCGTTAAATCGTTTGTAACTAATGCCCTACCAGCATCGTATTTTGAATCAAAGGATTGAATGCTTCGAATAAATTGGGCTAAAGCATGTTGAATTTTCAATTCGGTGATTTCTGAAGTGCCATAAACAAATTGAAATAATTCTTTGTAGTAAGCAAGCGAGCCTAGTTTCACAATTAAATCGTTGATGGAAGGGTCGCCATTTTGACCACTATAGCCCATTTCTTTGTGATCTTTGATGGGTATTGACGTTTGATCTTCTAATGTATTGGCGCGCTCATCCCAGAAAAATCGTGTTTCTGAACCAAAACGGGCATTCACTAAGCGCATACTGTGTCGACCTGTCAAACCATTTACGCCACTACTAGCTACTGCTGTATCGCTGAAAGCAAACGTTTGGCGGTGGCAACTAGCGCAAGAAACAGTGTTGTTGATAGATAATTTTTTGTCGTAAAACAACACTCTTCCTAATGTAGCTCCTTTGTCGGTAATAAAATTTGTATCTGAATTATCTTTTGAAATGTAATCGGGAATTGTTTGTCCCGCATAATTCTCCAAATGATTCAAGTCAATGTTGCCATTAAATGTCGCTTCAACTGCCGAAATTGCTTGAATAGTAGGCGTTTCTTTTTTACAAGATACGAGTACGATTCCACAAGTAAAAACTAGTATAAGCAAAACAGAAAGTTGGCGTTTTCTCATTTTACTAAAGTAGAAAAATTATCCTTTCTGATCGTTGAAATTATCAAAAGGTTTTCTCAACAAATCAAGAGTAATCGTTTTTGACTCGATCTTTCTTCTGGCGCTCTATGAATACACGGTGCTACTTTCATTTTGGGATGATCAACGGCAAGTTTCCATAAATTGCCAACTCCTAATTGAATGATTTTAGCATTTTGATTTGTTTGATAATGTAAATCATAGAAATTTTCAATAAGAAATGCATCAAATCCTTCTTCTGTTCCTTTGTATAACTTTCTAAGTTCGGATCGTATTTCCGGAAGAAGTATTTTTTGAACAGCATCAGTATTTGAGACGATTTCACTGGAATCGCCATAATAAGTGCATAAAAAAGTAGCTACTGGGATTGGCGATCTATCTACGTGAAAGGAGTAAACATCTTTTGGGAAAACAGCATAATCTTTATCTCTTTCGTAGTCTTTTAAAACATTGAGTTCTGGAGAAGCGCCAATTGCTTTTAATTGTTGGAAATCTTCTAATAATGTTTTTCGTGCTAGTTGCCCCTTTGGACTCAGTAAAAGTTGCGTAAGTTGTTCTTCACCTATTTGTATAGTAGTATCAATGTCCGTTAGTTTATTGACAATTTCAGAAAAATCACCTTCCAACGTTCTTTCCCAACAAATTGCATTCATTGAATAAGCAAAATCAGTTGTTATAAGTTCTTCAAAACTAGCTACTTGTTTTACCGTTTCAAGGGAAGGCTGCATATTGAATGTTCGATTAGATGCTTTTATTTATGTTATCTGAGTTTTTTAGCTCATTCGTTCTATTTCCTATGATACACTATTTTGTTGTATTGAGAAAATACAGGTAAAATTCAATTTTACTGTTTCGATTTTCTCAAATGCAGTTCTCTCATAAACAAGAATAAGGGAAAACCAAAAGCATATGCAATGAATACCGTCAATATTAGATACAGCCAAATGCGCTTCATTTTTAGACGAATACCTTCAAAAATAACGAAAAATGTTCCAGCAATTGTACCTGTCCAAAAGTCCAAGCTCAAACTTTTTGCATAATAATTATCAATCCAAGTACTTGAAATAAATTCAATACTATCAAATTTACCGTTGTGTTCTATAATTCCAAGGAGTACAAAATAAAAGGTAAATCCACCACCTACGAGTGTCAACAAGAGGTAGAAGTAATGCAGGTTGTTAATTATTTTTTTCATATTTCTTTTCTATTTATGCCGAAACCAACAATCGGTTCGTTCGTTTTCATACCCTTTAAAAACGGAATTTACAGGCGTGCCATGGATGATTTGTTCATTAAATTGTGTTCGCGCTAAGTAATTAAACGCCCCCATGTCACCAGTGAAAGCGGTTTTATTGTTTCGATTTGCCTCTTGGTGAATAGCACAAAGTTGTTCTAAAAAATCCAAAAACAGGGCGGATGTCCCGCCAATGATACCACAATTTAACAAGGTTTGATTAGCAAAAGCGCTTTCGTACGATGCGAAGTCTGGGATGTTGTTACGTAAATGTTCGGAATGCGCAAGCATCCAATCGTTGTGTAAAGTTTTGGGTTCGTCACCACAAAAAAGTGTAGTTGGATTTTCCACGAATAATTGATCTGTAAAGGGATTTTTCACCAATACAACGTCGTTCACATCGGTGATGAAAACCCCTATGATTTGTTTCCAATGTTGTTGCAAGAAATCTCGGTAAACAAAATAGCGAAAGACGTTGGGATTAAATTGTGGATCGTAATCAACTTTCACAAACGATATCGCATCATTTTGAAACATGCTACACGTTTCATCGGAGAAATTATTATGAAAAATAACACCTTTTAAATTTGCAGCTGCAACAGACTCCGCCCAATCTTTTACTAATTCGTAGTTGTCGTCTGGAAGTGTCATATTCCGATTCACATCATGTATTCCGGTTATGTGGCAGGCCATGACCAAATGCGTGTTTTTCGGAAAATGTAGCGCAGCAACAGCCATGATTATGCGTTGGTTAAATTAGCTTTTTTGATTGTTGCACAAATACTGTTTGGAATATTTCGGTGATAAACGTAGGTGCGTAAGTCTAACTTTTTTACACGAAATAATTGTGTTGCTTGTTCGTAAAAATGCGCATCAGCAGCAAAACCAGATCGAAAGTCAAGGCTTGTGAATACTTTTCTACGACCGAAAAGCGTACCAAACAAGATCACTTCATCCAAATGTATCAATTTCGTTTGGTCGTTTTTGTCTGGAACATAATAATCGTTTTCATTATCGACGATTGTTTCAGTAGTAGAGCAAATCAAATCCAATGCATCAATTTCTTGTAAGCAAGCACTCAAATGATTGGGTTTGTATTCGTCGTCGCTGTCCAAAATGGTGATGTATTCACCAGTGCTAAACAATACTCCACGATTGATTGATTCGGATTGTCCGCGATTGCTGTGTCGGGTATAACTGATTTTATCTTCGTATTTCTCCACGTAATCCATCAATGCAGCTCGGTTATTCTCTTTGCTGCCATCGTCGATGATAATCAATTCAAAATCTTGAAAATCTTGATTTAACACCGAATCAATGGCTCTTTTCGTGTATGCTAAATTGGTATTGAATACAGTCATTAACACCGATATTTTCACTTTTTTCAACATACTTGTTTTATGCACTTTTGATTTTGCCACAAAGATATCATTCAAAAATGGTTATTGGATGCTTTTATTGAAAAATAGGAAGAATTATTGAACGTAATTTAACTTGTTGATTGCTAAATTAAATTTGAAACTTGAAAGCTAGCCATTTGCAAATATGCTGACAGTAGCTTGCTATTTACTGTTTGATTATTTTTTGAGTGTAATTTTGTTCACCTTGTTTTACTGAAATAAAATATAAACCATTCGGTAAGGTTGAAATTTCAATTTTATTTTTGTTTTGGTCTTTAATAATTAACTGACCCGTTGCATTTGAAATTTCAATTTGAGAAGTGTTGCATGAAGGCAATACAATAGTTATTTCTGTATTAGCAGGATTCGGAAAAATAGAAAATAAATTAGCGCTACTTAGTTCATTACTTCCTAAAGCTCCACAACCTTCTGAAGTTAGTAAACTAGCTCTAGGTGCTACATTGGCTGTAGCTCTAATTCTATCTTTCTGTCCTTGTGTAAATCTGTTTACTAAAGGGCAATAAGCCATATAATTATACCGGCTGTTATCCCAAACACCAGCCGAAGTACATGGATTAGTCAAACCGCAATCGCCTTGTTTATGGGGTGGCGTATCACAAATATGATCTCCATCAATAGAACAATCAGTGTCTAACGGACAATTAACATTGCCTCCATCACCATTGAAGGTGTGATAAAGAAAAAAGCCATGCCCAATTTCATGTGGTAATGTTCCACTATTGCTTGTCATTGATGTGGAAACAATTACTAATCCATCATAAAGTCCTCCAACTGGATATGAGGCAAATCCAACAAAGCCACCATTACATATTTCGCTAACCACCCAAATATTGTAATAGTCAGAAACTGGCCACCTGCTTAAGTCTTTTATGGATACTTCAACAGCTCCGCTACACGAATTACCTGTTGGTTTTATTCCATTTGCTGAATAATTTGGAATGCTCGAACCATCAACTCGGTTAATACCATTCGTTGAATTTCCATTTGGATCATTATTCGCTAGGCAAAACTCTAATTCAACATCAGCTCCTAAACCGTTTGAATTTCTAAAGCGGGTATTAAGCGCAACAATAGCTTGTTGAATTTGAATATCCGAAATATTGGAACCTGTTCCAATCGGCTCACCTAAATGAACAACGTGAACAACGACAGGTATGGTATAAATTGTAGATTTTAATGTATTACTTGAGTGATTTTCAATAGTTGCGTTTACATGTGATTCAAGGAGATGAATTTGCTTACGATAAACAGAATCAGTTTGCATTCGATTATTATGAATGAAATCAGTAGCACATTCATTGCTTTGTCCTAGGCCTTGAATTTGAAATATTACAAGAGAAATTATTAGTAGAATATAAGTAGCAGCTTTTTTCATTTTATTGTGAAGATAGCTAAATAAGTGAATTTGACAAATAATATCTGCTGTTTTTTTAAACCATCAATTTCGTTCTCATTATGAATTATTCTATAAGTATTAATTTCTGCTCTGAAGTTAAGTTCTGTTCTGTAAGACGAATGAAATATAAACCACTTGATAAGTTATCTCTAGTTAAAATGAAAGTCTCTCCAACACCTGTCTTGAAGTGTTTCACAGCTTGGCCGAATGCGTTATAAATTGTAAAGTTGGCAGTTTGAAAATCACCAACTGTCCGAATAGTTGTCACATCATTAAATGGATTAGGAAAAATTGTAAAATAATTTCCGTTCGATTTTTCAACAATTCCCAAAGGAATTTGTCCCGTCAAAATGCAGGTATTGGGCGTACTTTCAAAGGCGTAATCTTTTACTGTAAATGAAGTTGCAGTTGCTACAACATCTAATCTTACCCAGCCATAATATGTATTTGTTCCAA
>CANLIL010000041.1 GCA_947491305.1 Flavobacteriales bacterium
TTCCTTTCCTTTTGTATGAATATAAAATGACAATTCTCCAGCGTAAGATAACGAATTTGCAATATGCGCCATAATTTCATGATGCGCCAATAAAATACCGACTTTTTGTTTGTACTCAAAACCGTACTCATAATTTAATTGAGCTTTTGATAACAAAGTGGCCAATAAAAATGAAATTAATAATATCCTTTTCATGAGACAACAAAATTACTAAATTATACTAAAATTAAATTAATTTTGAAGAAAAAAAAATGGACGAGCGACTAATTGCTTTTGAACGATTATTAAACATCATGGACGATTTGAGAGAGAAATGTCCGTGGGATAAAAAACAAACATTTGAAACGCTTCGTCCTTTGACAATTGAAGAAACGTATGAATTGACCGATGCAATTACATCAAATGATTTATCATCGTTAAAAGGAGAAATTGGTGATTTATTTTTGCATTTGGTTTTTTATTGTAAGATTGGTTCAGAGCAAAATGCATTTGACGTCACGAGTGTTTTAAATGCCGTTTGCGACAAATTAGTTTACCGTCACCCTCATATTTATAGCGACACAATTGCAGAAACTGAAGAAGAAGTAAAAGCAAATTGGGAAAAATTAAAATTAAAAGAAGGAAAAAAATCTGTTTTAGAAGGCGTTCCATCCGCTCTACCTGCGCTCGTGAAAGCGAGTCGAATCCAAGAAAAAGTAAAAGGAATTGGATTTGAATGGAGCAACAAAGAAGACGTTTGGGCAAAAGTTTTAGAAGAAATAGAAGAATTTAAAGCCGAAGAAGCCCTTCAATCTCCAGAAATGGAAGAAGAATTTGGTGATGTTTTATTTTCATTAGTGAACTATGCACGCTTCAATAATATTAATCCTGAAAATGCACTAGCTAAGACAAATGAAAAGTTTAAAAAACGTTTTCAGTTAATGGAGAATCTTATTGAAAATGAGGCGCTTGAGCTTTCAAATATGACACTAAATGAAATGGATGTTTATTGGGAAAAGGCAAAACTACAATTAAAAAAACACTAACCGTTCATACATTAAAACATACAGATAAAAAGATTCTTATTTCAAAAACGAGTTCCTTTAAATTTAATTTCTATCTTCGAATTCCAAAAAATTAATATGCGTTTAATTACATTTTTACTATTTATTTCCATTTTCCATTTTACTGGATTTTCACAAGATTATATCCTACGTGGATTTGTTACCGATCAAAAAAGTGGTGAACCAATTGGTTTTGAAAAAATTAAACAATTTAAAGCTGCTGATAGTTCAATTGTAACATCTGCAACTTCTGATGACAATGGTTTTTTTACCATTCCAAAAGTTAAACCAGGAAAATATTTAATTAAAGTTGATAATCCAGCTTACAAGTCTTTTTCTTTACTTGTTGATGTTTCAGGGAAAAAACTTATTATCAATGTGAAAATTGAATTAGAGAAAAGTGAAAAAACAAAAGATTTAGATGCTGTTCGTGTTACTGCTGCTGGTAAAATCAAAAGAACTGACCCACAAGTTTCTCAAATTCGTTTGGATAAAAAAGGATTAGAACGCATTCCGAGTATGGGCGCTGAAAATGACATCGTTGGTGCGTTTTCTGTTACTCCTGGAGTTGTAACAACTGGCGATCAAGGCGGACAATTGTATGTCCGAGGTGGAACGCCAATACAAAATAAAGTATTGTTGGATGGAATGACGATTTATCAACCGTTTCATTCCATTGGTTTCTTCTCCATCTTTGAAACTGAATTAGTGAAAAATGTCGATGTTTACACGGGCGGATTTGACGCGAAATACGGAGGAAGAATTTCATCAATCATGGACATAAGTTACCGAGATGGTGCAAAAAATAAATTTGGAGGTAAAGTATCCGTTTCTCCTTTTCTAGCGAAATTAGTGTTAGAAGGTCCGATTGGATCTGCTAAAAATGGCTTAAGTAATAACTCCTATGTCTTTTCTGCAAAACACTCATTGCTTGATTACACATCAAAAAGCTTATATACAACCGTAAATGATGGAAATGGATTGCCGTTCAATTTTACTGATTTATATGGAAAATTGACATTTGGTTCTAAAGGCGGCTCAAAAATTAGCGTATTTGGATTCCATAATAGAGATTCAGTAAATTATGGTGTAGCCGATTTAAATTGGATTGCAAGCGGCGGCGGATTAAATTTCATGTTAATCCCAACAAGTTCTTCGATGTTAATTAAAGGGCATGTTAACGGATCGTCTTATAGTACAACATTTGCAGAGGTAGCGCAACAACCAAGAGAAAGCAGTATCAATGGATTTGATTTAGGATTTGATTTTACCTACTTTTTGAAAAATGAAAGTGAATTAAATTATGGTTTCAACTTTAGTGGCTTCAATACCAATTTCAAAACAACGAATGAAGTAAAAAGAGTTATAGAAATTGCTGAACATTCTACGGAAATTGGATTATACACTTCTTACCGCTTAATCAAAAATCGCTGGGTAATTCAACCAAGTGTTCGTGTTCAAGTGTATTCTTCTATTAGTGAGATAACGGTAGAACCAAGAATTGCAGCAAAGTATAATGCTACCGAAAAATTTAGACTAAAACTTTCTGGTGGTAGATTTACGCAAAATTTCACATCTGCATCATCAGATAAAGACATTGTTAATTTGTTTAACGGCATATTAACAGCACCTCAAAATGTTCAAGCAACATTTGTGAATCAATTCCAACAGCAACAAGAGTTGAATAATGGCCTTCAAAAAGCATGGCATGCGATTATTGGCGCTGAATACGATTTAGGAAAAGACTTAATGTTAAACGTTGAAGCGTACTACAAGTATTTTGACAAATTAAGTAACATTAATCAAAATAAAATTTACGACGATTTAGCTGCTTTTTCTCAAATTGATGACGTTTACAAAAAGAATTTTATCATTGAAGATGGTGTCACTTATGGATTAGATGTATTATTGAAATATTCAAAAAACAGGGTGTTTTTATGGGGAGTTTATTCATACGGACATTCAGAGCGTTGGGATGGGTTTAATAGTTATAACCCCGTTTTCGACCGACGACACAACATCAATATCGTTGGAACATATTTATTTGGTAAGAAAAAAGATTTAGAGTTAAGTATTCGCTGGAATTTAGGTTCAGGATTACCTTATACGCCAACTGCAGGTTATTATCAAGGTGAAAACTTTAATGGTGGTGTAACAACAAACATAAATACTTCAAACCCAACGAATGTTAGCTTAAGCATGGGCGATTTTAATAGTGAGCGTTTACCATATTACCACCGTCTAGACATTACTGTTAAAAAACAATTTACGTTTAAAAATAAAAGTGTGTTGGAAATGATTGGAAGTATCACTAACGTTTACAATAGAAATAACATCTTTTATGTAAACCGAATCACTGGAAAAGAAATTTATCAATTTCCATTTCTTCCGAGTGTTGGGATCAGTTATAAATTTTAATTATTTCATCCACTTATCCAAGGAATTAACTTGTAACTTGGTAGGTTTTGTCGTGATCGCTTGAATGTAATATTCAAAGTAAAAATTACGATTCAATTCTGGTAATGTGCATGTAACTAATTTCCCGCTTCGAATAACCGTAATTATTTTTGGCTTGCTATCAAAATAGTTTAACCATTTATCTAGTTCACCCTGACACAGAATTCCGTTCACCGCTAAAATCTCATCATTTAGCATAATTCCAGCCATTTCAGAAGGACTTCCTACATAAGTTGAAGCTACGGTCAACGTTCCCGGAATTACTTTTAAACCGAGTTTTCCTGCAGCATAACTTGCATGTGGACGATGCAATAATTCCAAACCTAAATAATCCAAACATTCTGCTAAAACAGACTCATAAGGCTGCGTACCATGAATAAAATCATTGAAGAAATCGTCAAATGAAACACCCGAAATTTGAATTAACACCTCTTTAAAATCTTCTTCTGAAACGCCCTTCCCTTTTAGCGCGTAATCAAAATAAAGTACACGCATTACATCATCTAAACAAAAGCGATTAATTGTAGCTTTTAATATTTTTACATCCATAACAAAAGCCAATAAACAACCTTCCGTATAAATAGAAACTTTTCGGCCAGGAGCTCCGGGAACGTAGCCATCTAACCAGGTATCAAAAGAAGACTCAGCAACAGAATAATTAAAACGAGCAGGGTTATCAAAATGCTTTTGTAATTGATTTTTAAATTCAACTAAGTAATTTTCAAAACTAAAAACACCACTCTTTAATAAAAACAAATCACCCATATAAGTAGTTATGCCTTCGCAGATATAACCGAGCTTTGAATAGTTTTCTTGCTTAAAATTGTAGGGGAATAGTTCAATTGGACGAATAGCTTTTACATTCCAAGTATGGTATAATTCATGCGAAGAAACTCCTAGTAATTCCTTGTAAAGCGACCCAAAAACATCGTATGAAGGACCAAGAAGAATCACTGTTGAATCACAATGCTCTACCCCATGATAGGCTTTATAAGGGACAATTTGACATAAAAAATGATAGTCTGCGACAGGGAACTCTTTGAATTTATCAATTTGTTTATCAGTGAATGCTTTAAAATCTTTTAATAAGCGATCCCAATCAACTAGTATTTCACCATTAAACCAAATATGAAAATTTGTTCCACCAGATTTATAACTCTGCTTTTGTAAACTAGCAGAGCAAATAAAAGGAGAATCTGCTAAGCGATCAAAATTAGCAACATTCCATAATCCATTTTTTTTATCCATGGCTGTTGCAACTTCCCAGTTTGATGGAATATTTATTTCAACAGTACACGGAACTTGTTCTAAGCCTTCCACATACACACAGCAATTTACAGGGTTTACATATAATTGTTCAGGCGATAGATAGCTTGATCCAGCATTTAAATCTGCAGCAAAATAGTTATATGAAACAGTAATAATTGATTCATTGATTGTATCAACTTGCCAACTATCTTTTGTGATTTTCGAGAAATTTAATTTTTGGTTAGAAGCATTTAACACCTTAAACGCTTTGATATTTTTTGCGAAATTCCCTAATTCATAGCGCCCAGGACGCCAACTTGGTAAGTGAACAATCGTTTGATCATTCTTCACTTGAAACGTAGCAGTTATTTGAATATATTGTTGGTGTGCTGATGCACAATTGAATGTATAATGAACCATGGTTGTACTAAATTTTGCCTAAAGTTAAAAAGTATTCTTTGATTTACATTTAAAAAAAAAGCGACAACCATTTCTGATTATCGCTTTGTTTGATTGAAATAATTTAATCAATATAATTCTTCTTGTAATTGAGCAATTTTAGGATCAGCCAAGTAATCATCATATGGCATCATTTTATCAATAATTCCATTTGGTGTAATTTCAACGATTCTATTTGCAACCGTATTTACCAATTCGTGGTCATGTGATGTAAACATCATTGTTCCTTGGTATTCAGCCATTCCATTATTTAATGCTGTAATCGATTCCAAATCTAAGTGATTCGTTGGTTCATCCATCAATAGCAAATTACCTTTTGCTAACATCATTTTAGACAACATACAACGTACTTTTTCTCCACCAGATAATACATTGGCCGTTTTCAATGCTTCTTCACCTGTAAACAACATTCGCCCTAAGAACGTGCGCAAATAAACTTCTTCTCGTTCTTCATCCGTTTGAGCATATTGGCGCAACCAGTCAATTAACGGTAATTTATCATTAAAATAGTTATGGTTATCATTTGGAATATAAGCTGTAACAATTGTTGTACCGTAAGTAAATTCACCTGTTTCTGCTTTTAAATGTCCATTTAAAATCTCGAAAAAAGCAGTTAAAGCAACAGAGTTTTTAGAAATGAATGCGATCTTATCTCCTTTATTTACAATTAAATTTAAGCCACTAAACAATGGTTGACCATCCACTTTGTAACTTAAGTTTTCAATGCTTAATATTTGATTTCCAGCATCACGCTCTTGGTGAAACGTAATTCCAGGGTATTTTCTACTTGAAGGTTGAATCTCCTCAATGTTTAAATTGTCCAACATTTTGCGACGACTCGTTGCTTGTTTCGATTTAGAAGCATTGGCAGAGAAACGAGAAATGAAATCCATTAACTCTTTTTTCTTTTCTTCCGCTTTTTTGTTTTTATCAGAACGTTGACGCGTTGCTAATTGTGAAGATTGGTACCAAAATGAATAATTCCCGGTAAACATGTTGATTTTACTGTAATCGATATCACAAATATGCGTACAAACTGTATCCAAAAAGTGACGGTCATGCGATACAACTATTACCGTATTTTTAAAATCTAATAAGAAATCTTCTAACCAACCAATCGTTTTTAAGTCCAAGTCATTTGTTGGCTCATCTAATACCAACACATCTGGGTTGCCAAATAACGCTTGAGCTAACAAAACACGCACTTTCAAGTCGTTTGAAAGCTCTTCCATCTTCATGTAATGCTTTGCCTCTTCAATTCCAAGATTACTTAACAATGTTGCAGCATCTGTTTCAGCATTCCAACCTTCTAAATCTGCAAATTCGCCTTCTAGTTCAGCTGTACGCATACCATCTTCATCTGAAAAATCTGGCTTTGCATATAACGCGTCTTTTTCAACCATGATTTCAAACAAACGTTTGTGGCCCATTATTACAGTTTGTAACACTTCAAAATCATCAAATTCAAAGTGATTCTGTTTTAAAACAGCTAAACGTTTTCCTGGCTCTAATTCAATTCTACCAGTTGTAGGATCTTGGTCACCCGTTAATATTTTTAAAAATGTAGATTTTCCTGCACCATTTGCACCAATAACACCATAACAGTTGCCATTAACAAATTTTACATTTACTTCGTCAAAAAGAACACGTTTACCGAATTGTAAGGATAAATTGTTTACTGAAATCATAATTTACTTGAAATTTGGTGCAAAGATACGAACTTCTAGGCAAATTTCAAGCGACAATTATTTCAGCCATTTTAAGTTTCTGCTATAGAGGATAACAAATACAGTTGCAAGAATTAAGTTCCACACAATAACAATTGTTGGAATATCCGCCGGTGAAACAAAAAAGTAGAGTTGAATAACTGAGAACAATGAATAAATAATGTATAAATGAAATCCAATTTTTTTACCTTTCCACATCATCAAAGCACCATATAATCCAGTTAATATAACCGCAATCGAAACCATTGACACAGCAAAGAAATGGGCATTAATCGAGACAGTCATGCGCTGTATCTGCTCTAACATTGTAACAAAACTATGCATTTCTAGGGATTTCAACTCATCAATCATTTTGATCATTTCCACCTTTTGATCTTCCATCACTTCGGGTGACAATGGTCCGCCAACTAGATTAAAGATACTTGAAAGAAAAGATAGCCCTGTAGAAACAAACGTCAAAATACACAATATTTTCAATGCTTGTGGACGTTTATTTCCTTCAGGTAAAATAAAATTTGTTGAATTATCGTTTGTTTCCATTTATATTTTTTGTTTTACAAACTTAACACTTTCAGCAATCAAAGGTTGTAAGAAGGTGTCATTTTTAACAAATGTTACCACTTTTCTGTAATTCGAATACAACGTTTCTAATGTATCACTTGATTTTAATGGACGTCTAAATTCAAACGCTTGCGCTGCATTCAATAATTCAATTCCTTGAATAGTATAGCAATTCTGAATGATTCGGTAGAGTTTAGTCGCAGCATTCGCGCCCATACTCACGTGGTCTTCTTGCCCATTGCTCGAATCGATTGAATCGATTGAAGCAGGTGTACACAATTGTTTGTTTTGACTTACGACTGAAGCAGCCGTGTATTGTGGAATCATAAATCCAGAATTTAAGCCTGGGTTGGCCACTAAAAAAGCGGGCAAATTACGTGTTCCAGAAATCAATTTATACACACGTCGCTCTGAAATACTGCCCATTTCCGCTAATGCAATTGCTAAAAAGTCCATCGATATCGCTAACGGTTGACCATGAAAATTTCCTGCAGAAACAATATCATCTTCGTCTGGAAAAACTGTTGGATTGTCCGTCACAGCATTGATTTCTCTTTCAACTATTTGTGCCACATAATCAATTGCATCTTTAGAAGCGCCATGCACTTGAGGAATGCATCTGAAGGAATATGGATCCTGAACATGTGCTTTTTCTTGCATCACCACTTCACTACCTGCTAATAAATCGCGGAAAATAGTTGCCGTTTCAATTTGACCTTTTTGATTTCTAATTTCATTAACATTCGCTTGAAAAGGATTAATTCTTCCGTCATACCCTTCTAAAGATAATGCTCCAACTTTATTCCACTGCTCCCAAAGTTGAATTGAATTTGCAACAGCGTAACTTGCATATGCACTCATGAATTGTGTACCGTTCAACAAAGCCAACCCTTCTTTTGATTGCAATTGAATCGGTTCCAAAGAAAAATTAGCCAATACAGACTTCGAAGCAACTTTTTCACCTTTAAAATAAACTTCCCCTTCACCAATCAATGGTAAACTCAAATGAGCTAATGGCGCCAAATCTCCCGATGCTCCTAAACTTCCTTGTTGGTAAACTACTGGAAGGATTTCATTGTTGTAAAAGAAAATCAAGCGTTCTACCGTAGCAACTTGCACACCTGAATGTCCGTGTGACAAGCCAATGATTTTCAACAACAACATGCGTTTTACCAATTCTGCAGGAACTTCTTCACCTGTTCCACACGCATGCGAAACAACTAAATTATATTGAAGTAATCCTAAATCTTCAAACGAAATTGCCGTGTTACACAAAGAGCCAAAACCCGTATTTATTCCATAAATCAATTGGTCGTGATTGGCCATTTTATCATCTAAATACTGACGACATTTAGCGATTGCAGCACGCGCATCAGCTCCTAATTCTATTTTTCGGGAGGAATAAAGCAAATCTTCCAATTCACTCAATCCAATCCATTGATTATTAATTTGATAAACACTCATATTTAATGTGTAACTTTAATTTTTTCTATTTCAACTTTTTAATTAACTCAGATAAGCTAACTAATTCTTGATCACCAGTTTCAAGGTGTTTTAATAAAATTTGCTCTTGTTGCATTTCTTGTTCGCCAATCAACGCTACAAATTGTACGTTTCTATCATTGGCATACTTTAATTGTTTTTGCAATTTTGCATTTGAAGGATACAATTCACAAGCAATATTGTTAGCACGAACTTCTTTCATTAACTTCAAACAATGTGCTTGTTCTGCTGTTCCAAAATTCACAAACAACAAGGTCAATCCTTGGTCTGTTTCTTTTGGGAATAATTCCAATTCAGTTAACACATCGTAGATTCGATCTGCTCCAAATGAAATTCCAACGCCCGACATTCCACTCATTCCAAACAAACCAGTTAAATCATCGTAGCGTCCGCCGCCACAAATACTTCCCATTTTCACACCATTTGCTTTGACTTCAAAAATGGCACCTGTGTAATAGTTCAAGCCACGTGCGAGGGTAATATCAAATTCCAATTCAGCTTTTTGCAAACCAAGTACAGCAATTTGATCAAATATAAACTTCAATTCTTCTATTCCTTTTAAACCGATTTCGCTGGTTGCTAGAAAAGTTGATAGCTGTTCAATTTTTTCTTCTGTAGAGCCAGTAAAGTGGAACAAAGGTTCAATGCGTGCGATTGCAGGTTCAGAAACACCTTTTTCGAGCAATTCTTTGATAACTCCTTCAATACCAATTTTATCAAGTTTATCAATTGCGACCGTGATTGCGATTAATTTATCAGCTTCACCACACACTTCAGCAATCCCAGTTAAAATTTTTCGGTTATTTATTTTAATGGTGAAATCAGGTATCTGTAAATTCGTCAATACCTCATCAAACAATTGCACCAATTCCAATTCATAGATTAACGAATCACTTCCTACAACATCAGCATCGCATTGAAAAAACTCTTGGTAACGACCATGTTGTGGACGATCAGCTCTCCAAACAGGTTGAATTTGGTAACGTTTAAACGGAAAAGACAATTCGTTTTGGTGTTGAACGACGTAACGAGCAAAAGGAACCGTTAAATCATAACGCAATGCTTTTTCAGCCAATGAATTTGCAAAACGTGGAAGATTTTCATCAGCTAAAGCGCTAATGTCAGCTTTTTTCAATTTATCCCCAGAATTTAAAATCCTGAAAATCAAGCGATCTCCTTCTTCCCCATATTTCCCCATTAAAGTAGAAGACAATTCAAAAGAAGGCGTTTCAATTGGAGCAAATCCATATTTTTTAAACGCTGTTTTGATGGTATCGAAAAGATAGCTTCTTCGTGCTACTTCAATCGGTAAAAAATCTCTTGTTCCTTTTGGAATCGATGGTTTTTGCGCCATTTAAATAATTATTTATTACAAAGATAATTCGATTTTTTGAATTGAATTGTAACTGCAATAAATTCAGTATTTTTGCATCCTATTTTAAAAAAATCGACATGACAATTCAAGCAAACATGGTAGTTTCGTTGAACTACAAACTATCGAATCACACTACAGGTGAAAAAATTGAAGAAACAACTCCAGAACATCCAATGGTGTTTTTATACGGAGTTGGTGGTGTAATTCCTCAATTTGAAGAAAATATTGCTGGTAAAAAAGTAGGTGATACATTTGCTTTCCACATTGAAGCTGCAATGGCATATGGAACACCAGACGAAAACCAACTAGCTGAGATTCCAGTTAATGTATTTCACGATGAAGACGGAAAATTTGACACAGAATACTTTACGGTTGGTGCATTAATTCCAATGTCTGACAGCGAAGGAAATCAATTACGTGGAACAATCAAAGCAATCAATGACGAAATCGTTCACATGGATTTCAACCATCCGTTGGCTGGTGTAGATTTACATTTCGAAGGAAGTATCGCTGCTATTCGTCCTGCAACACAAGATGAAATCGATCACGGACACGTGCATGGTGAAGGCGGTCACCAACACTAAAAAGATTCACACAAACAGTTAGTTCTTAAAAGCAGTTTCATTCAGAGGCTGCTTTTTTTTGTTTTGAAGCGATGTATAAACAAAGATGAGTTGAAAAGAGTGTTAATAAGGCAAAATAATAATATTTAAAAACATGATGGTTTTCATCACCAATTGTTGGTTTATAAAATATAATCGCTATCCTATAACTAGAAAACAAAAGAATAATTAATAAAATCAATAATATTGGTTTTTTTAAAAACTTCATCCAATTTTTAATAGAAAAATACATTTTGATTTTAGAAATAAAAAGATTGGAAAATATTGGCCATAAAAAAACCAATGGTAACATTAAAATTCTTGCTTCTCTAACTTTCGTTAAGAAATATGCAATAAATGTATTAATAACAAGAGCTACTAAAAAAGCTTTTACCATTCCCCTGTATTTTTCTGAAAAAAGTTCGTTGGATTTGGATGTTATTAAAAAATAAATCGGAATTAATAGCACCAAAAAAAATGCAGAAATGGATTCAATTATTGCTTGATCACTTTCAAAATTTTGTAATAAACACATCCATCTAATGGCATTTTCTTGCGCTTCAATTTGTTGAATATTAAAATTACTTACATAAATTTTGATTGCACCAAAATAGACGATAGCTGGAAGAACTAAAAGTAACACTTGCATGATGTTAGTTTTAACAACACTTAAAATCGTGTTCAATCGCACGGTTGGGAATTTTAACACAAACAACGCTGGAATAAGAATAAGCGAACTTTCTCTCACAAAAACGCTCATTGTAAACAAGCATAAAAAAAGGATGTTTTTTTGCGTGAAAAAAGCCAATAAAGCAGCAAAAATAAAAACCAATTGCAAAGGCTCGTCATAGGTGTAAATCGGTACAAAAAACATGAAAATTATCGGAAAACACAAGAAAAATATTAGTGAATTCACATAGGCTTTTAACGTACTTTTGGTCAGCAGTTTTGACAAATAAAACAATAATAAACTACTTAAAAATAAGCAAGAAAAATTCAATACGACAAAAGAAGTTCCTATCTCAACACTAAAAAATTGGTGGATTTTTTCAATTAAAAAAGTCGTAATTGGGCGCTTCATAAACGCAGCTTGACCTGTTTTATGAAATTCATACACTTCCTTCAAATAGCCTTGGTCAATTTCTGCTTTAAAATCATTTAACATGCTATTCACCTTTTCATTCACATGAATAAAGTAAACAAGCAGCGTTAATAAAGCATGGTAAAAAAAAGGCAGGATTTTTTTAAACATTCCTAATCTATTTTTTCAGCCGATAATCCATTTTTTTCTAAATCAAATACTGTTGAACCGATTTCAATAGTAAACCACGATAAAAACAACTCCAATGTTCTGTTTTCTGGCCAATCCTCTTCCGTATCGGTAATCATTGAAAGTTCATTTTTAAAAATTTTCTTAAAATTTTGTTCAATCAAGGGTTCAATTTCAAAGAAATCCTCCGTAATTAAATACACATTCGGTTCTACTTCATCCGCTTCAGAAAAAACGACATCGTCTTCAAATTCATTGGCCCAATCCCAAAACGCTTGTTTGGGTGCAACTGTCATAAATCCTCTATTTACTATTTTCATACTTCTATTTTTTAATTGGAATTAAAACACGATTCTTCATCGAATTCCAAGACGTTTTTTTATGGTGTTGATCAATAATTAATTTCCAATTCGGAGAATGGGTCAAGGTATCAAAATAAGTCAACCATTTTTTTGTTGGAAGATTCACTTTTGCACTAATGTAAGTAAATGAAGTGTCATTTAGCAAAATAAAACAATTATCTTTTTGCAGTGCGCGTTTTTGACCAATTGAAATAGATTTACACGGCTCTCCAAAACAATCCAACCAATTGTAAAATGCATTGTAAGTTGCCATTGAATCCTTAAAAACCCATTGCGTAAACAAGGTTTCGTTGGTGGAATTATACATTTTAAATTTGAAACTTTTTTTCGGTGTAAAACGATCGTTAAAAAACAATGAATCCAGCGAAACAATCGAATCAAATGTTAATCCAACCCATTGTGCTGCAAGTTGTGAAAAACCAATCAATTCTTTTTTTTCTGAATTATCATTCGTTTGCTTAATTTTACTTTTTGCTTTTGGAGCAATGTCTTCCATTTTCAAAACTTTCTCAGTTGCTGCGTCACCGCAACCTTGAACAAGCAGAATTAACAACAAATAAAAACTTAATTTTTTCATACTGCTAGTACTTTTAAAACTTCTAACGTTTGATCCATTTGAGCATTCGAAATATTTAAATGTGTTACAAAACGTACCATTCCAGGTCCAAATGCCATTGCTAAAACGTTTTGCTCTTTCAATTTCCCAATAACTAAATCACGCTTTGATGCATCATTCAGCACAACGACAACAATATTCGTTTGAACCGGATAAACACGCTCAACCCAGTTCAATTGAACTAAGCAACGTTCCAATTCAAGTGCATTGTGATGATCTATTTTCAATCGTTCAACGTTATTTTTCAACGCATACAAACCACCTGCAGCAATCATTCCAGCTTGACGCATTCCACCTCCAAACACTTTACGAACACGGCGTGCTTCTTTAATAAAACTTGCTGAACCAATTAATACAGAACCAACTGGCGCGCCCAATCCTTTTGATAAACACAAAGAAATAGAATCAAATACCGAAGCATAATCGCGCGGTTGGATTCCTGTTTCTACCAAGGCATTCATTAAGCGAGCGCCATCTAAATGCAATGGAAAACTTTTTTCTTTTGCAAAGCGACTTATTTTTTCGATCTCACTAAAATCATAAATCGCTCCTCCACCTCGGTTTGCGGTATCTTCTAAACTAATTAATTGTGTTTTAGGATAATGAACATCGTCCGGATTGATCCATTGCGCAATCGATTCCAATGTCAATCTTCCGCGATCACCTTGCAACAAACGAACAGAGGCGCCGGAATTTTTGGCAATTCCACCACCTTCGTATTTATAGATGTGACTCTCTTCGTGACAAATGACTTCTCCACCAGGTTGCACATGCACATTGATTGCAATTTGATTCGTTTGGGTTCCAGAACTACAAAACAATGCCGCTTCTTTTCCAAAGTATGCTGCTGCAAACTGTTCCAATTCATTTACTGTAGGATCTTCTTGAAAAACATCATCTCCGACAGGCGCATTGAACATAAATTCACGCATTGCTTGCGTTGGCATTGTTACAGTATCACTTCTAAAATCAATCATCGCAACTTTTTGAGGCTGAAATTAAGATTTTTGATGCTTGTATCCAAATTTGAACACCTTCAATAAGTAGTGAACTGCATGAAATTATTCTGCAATAATTACTATTTTTAAAAAATGGAACATGCATTGTTGATTTTTACGATTTTAGCTGGGACGATTCTTACCTTTTTTTCAGGCTTTGGATTAGGGACACTGTTATTACCCGTTTTTTGTTTGTTTTTCCCAATAGAAATTGCAGTTGGCGCGACTGGAATTGTGCATGGAATGAACGCTATTTTTAAGTTTCTTTTTGTATTCAAGAACATTCATTATCCAACATTCTTTCGGTTTTCGATTCCAGCGATGATCTTTGCTATTATTGGTGGAAAAACGCTTAGTGTTATCTCTGAACTACCAATTGCTTGGACATATTCCTTATTCAATAAAACTATTGAAGTTTCTTTCATTCAGTTGATCATTGGATGTGTCATGTTGTTTTTTGCGTGGCTGGAATTGAGTCCCAAATTGAATCAATTAAAAATTCAACAAAAATGGCTGCCTTTTGGAGGTGTTTTAAGCGGTTTTTTTGGTGGAATATCTGGTCACCAAGGAGCTTTGCGCGCAGCATTTCTCACAAAAGCTGGACTTTCCAAAGAACAATTCATTGCAACATCAAATGCGAGTGCTGTAATTATTGATATTACGCGCTTAAGTGTTTATTTTACAACGATTTCTTTTGGACAATTAGCGCCACATTCAACGTTAATTTTAATCGGAGTTTTAGTTGCTTTTATTGGAACAACGATTGGAGCGCGCTTGGTAAATAAAATTACCTTACAATGGATTCAACAACTTGTTGGAAGTTTATTAATTGTTTACGGCCTTGGTCTTATCTTCGGACTAATTTAAGGGTTTCTTCTTTTTTTCATTGTTTTTTAACTGAATAAAAGTAAATTTGACAAACACTAGAAAAATCACATGAGAGCTCTCCACTTATTGTTTTTTTCAGTTTTTTCACTACTTATGATTGCTTGCGAAACAGTAGTCAAAAAAAATGTGAGCCCAACTGAAATTATTGCCAAACAAACGGCTGACGACCATAGTTACGCCAATTGCAAGGAAATTCATACCAAGCATTTGCATCTTGAATTGGACGTGAATTTTGAAAATCAAACGATTTATGGTGTCGCACGACACGAAATGATCAACAATGGAACTGACACGGCTATTTTTGACATTAAAGGACTTGAAATTCAAAAAATTACACTAGGTCAAAAAGGCAACGAAAAAGAAGCTAGCTTCATGATTGGTAAATGGGACAAGGATTCTATTTTAGGTCAACCATTACTTGTTACGATAAAACGTACGACACAATACATCAACATTTATTACAAAACAACTGAATTAACGCAAGCAATTGATTGGTTGAGTCCATCACTAACAAGCGGAAAAGTTCATCCATTCATGTACACACAAGGTCAAGCGATTTTAACAAGAACTTGGATTCCCTTGCAAGATTCACCCGCAAATAGAATTACCTATTCAGCCGATGTAAAAGTTCCAGCTGATTTAATGGCTGTGATGTCTGCAAAAAACCCACACCACAAAACAAAAGATGGCATCTATCATTTTGAAATGAAACAAGCTATTCCTTGTTATTTAATAGCACTAGCAGTTGGCGATTTGTCCTACCGTAAATTAGGCGTTAATTCAGGTGTTTATGCTGAACCACAATTATTAGCTAAAGCAAGTTATGAATTTGCAGATTTACCCAATATGATTACCACCGCTGAAAATCTTTACGGACCTTATAAATGGGAACAATACGATTTATTGGTGCTACCCTACTCTTTTCCATATGGAGGAATGGAAAATCCAAGGCTAACATTTGTCAATCCAACTTTATTAGTTGGTGATCGAAGCTTGGTATCTGTTGTAGCGCATGAATTGGCACATTCTTGGTCGGGTAATTTGGTAACCAATTCTTCTTGGGACGATTTCTGGTTAAACGAAGGTTTTACAGTTTACTTTGAAAACCGAATCATGGAACAATTGTATTCCAAAGAAATTGCAGATATGTTAGCACTTATAGAATTCCAAGAATTGGAGTCGACCATTTCTGAAATGGATAAAAGTGAGCACCCTGAAGATTCCCGTTTAAAGCTAAACTTAGCCAACCGAGATCCTGAAGACGGTTTAACTGATATTGCCTATGTAAAGGGTGCGTTCTTTTTAAAAACCATTGAACAAAAAGTTGGAAGAAAACGTTTCGACCAATTTTTAAACAAGTATTTCCAACACTTTTCATTTAAAACAGTTAATACAGAACAATTTAAAGCCTATTTAAACACGCAATTATTGCAACCGAACAAGCTAACTTTTAATACTTCAGAATGGTTGTATCAAAAAGGATTGCCTAAAAACTGTATTCAATTGCATTCTCAACGATTTGAAAAAATCACACAATTAGCTCGGAAATTTGCAGCTGGTGAAAATATTTTCAAGAAAAAAGTATCGTGGGTCAAAATCAAAGGAAAACGAAGAAAGAAAAAAATGGTTTACCAATTAAAACGCACCGATTTTATCGCACAAGAATGGCAAGTATTTATTCGCCAATTACCAAAAAAAATGGCCGTAGAACAGTTGAAATTGGTTGACAGAGAATTGAATTTCAAAAACTGGGGCAATGCTGAAATCATGGAAGAATGGTTTGTTTTGGGTATTCGTTCTAACTACAAAGAAGTATTTCCAGCAATGGAAAAATTCATTTCGAAAGTAGGTAGACGTAAATTCTTGTTACCAATCTATTCAACATTAGCGGAACAAGAACGCACTAAAAAATGGGCCTTGGGGGTTTATAAAAAAGCGAAAATCAATTACCACCCAATTACACAAAAAAGCATCGAAGAGTTGATTTATTGATTCAACACAATGATATCCATTACCATTGGTTTAAACCCATAGCAATGAACATGAAAATTAAAACAAAAAAAATCCCACCAATTGGTAGGATTTATTTTTAGTACGAAACAGCTTAAATAGCTGCGATTTTCTCTTCTAAAATGGCAATTTTTTGTAAGGCATCCGCTTCTTTCTTGCGTTCTATTGCAACCACTTGATCTGGAGCGCCAGCCATAAATTTTTCATTGGTTAACTTACTTTGAACTGATTTCAAGAAACCTTTGGTGTAATTCAATTCTTCTTCCATTTTTTTCTTTTCAGCAACCAAATCAATGGCATCTCCAAACGGAATGAAATATTCGTTTGATTGCACTAAGAATGAATTCGCATTGGCTACTTTCTCATTGACGTAATCCAATACTGCTAAATTGCCCATTTTGGCGATTACACTATCAAACGATCGATCAACAGAAGTATTTTCTTTCACAAATAAATCCATTTTCACTTTCGTTGCAATGTTGTTTTGCTTGCGCACATTTCGAATGTTCGTGATAACTTCAGAAGCTAATTCAAATGCTGCTAATATGTCAGTTGCTGGTTCTTTCACCGTTGGCCAAGCAGCAATAATGATATCGTCTCCTTCTTGACGTTCACGGATTAAATGCCATAATTCTTCTGCGATAAACGGCGTGTAGGGTTGAATTACTTTCAAGATTTGCTCAAAAAAGTCTTTCGTTGCTTCCATTGTTTTGGCATCGATCGGTTGTTCGTAACCTGGCTTAATCATTTCTAAGTACCAAGAGCAGAAATCGTCCCAAACCAACTTGTAAATCGCCATTAACGCTTCCGAAATCTTGAATTTATCGAACAATTCATTGATTTGAATTAATTCTTGGTTGAATTTCGCTTCGAACCATTCAATTGCCTTTACCGATGATTTTGGTTGTTCCATTTCACGAACTTCCCATGCACTCACCAAACGATACGCATTCCAGATTTTATTCGTGAAATTACGTCCTTGTTCGCATTGAGAACTATCAAATGGTAAATCGTTTCCAGCAGGTGATGAAATCAAAATCCCCATACGTACACCATCCGCACCGTATTGTTCAATTAATTCAATTGGATCAGGTGAATTCCCCAACGATTTCGACATTTTACGTCCCAATTTATCGCGAACGATTCCAGTATAATAAACATTTTTGAATGGTAAATCGCCCATGTACTCATACCCTGCAATGATCATTCGTGCCACCCAGAAAAACATAATTTCAGGAGCCGTAACTAAATCGTTGGTTGGATAATAATACTTGATTTCTTCGTTATTCGGTTTAGTTAATCCGTCAAAAACAGAAATCGGCCACAACCAACTTGAAAACCAGGTATCTAAAACATCTTCGTCTTGTTTTAACTCACTTGCTGTTACGATTCTACCTGTTTTTGCAGCGGCTAATTCTAAGGCTTCATCTAGTGTTTTAGCCACAACATACTCATCAGATCCCGAACCAAAATACCACGCAGGAATTTGATGTCCCCACCACAATTGTCTTGAAATACACCAATCTTTGATGTTTTCCATCCAATGTTTATAGGTGTTTTTGAATTTATCTGGGTGAAATTTAATATCGCCATTCATCACGTGTTCCAAAGCTGGCGCTGACAATTCTTTCATGTCAACAAACCATTGCAAAGACAATTTAGGTTCAATGACCGCATTTGTGCGCTCCGAATACCCGATTTTGTTGATGTGATCTTCCGTTTTAACTAAATAACCTTTGTCGTATAATTCTTTTTCAATGGCTTTACGCACTTCAAAACGATCCATTCCAGCATAATGCATCCCATGCTCGTTTAACGTTCCGTTGTCATTGAAAATATCTATTGTTTCTAAATTGTATTTTTTTCCTAAATCATAATCATTGGTATCGTGTGCAGGTGTAACTTTCAAACAACCTGTTCCAAATTCAATATCTACATATTCATCTTGAATAATAGGAATTGTACGATTGACAATTGGCACGATCGCTTGTTTTCCATGCAAATGCTTGAAACGTTCATCATTTGGATTGATACAAATAGCTGAATCACCTAAAATAGTTTCAGGTCGCGTTGTTGCAATTGTCAACCATTCGTCTTCCGTTCCTGCAATTTTGTAGCGCACGTAAAACAACTTAGAATTCACTTCTTTGTGCAATACTTCTTCATCTGAAAGAGCAGTTAATGCTTCAGGATCCCAATTCACCATTCGAACACCGCGGTAAATTTTTCCTTTTTTGTATAAATCAATGAATACATCCAATACCGATTCAGAATACGCAGGATCCATGGTGAAACTAGTTCGTTCCCAATCACATGATGCACCTAATTTCTTTAATTGTTCTAAGATGATTCCACCGTGCTTGTCCTTCCATTCAAAGGCGTGCGCCAAAAACTCGTCACGAGTTAAGTCAGATTTTTTTATGCCTTCTTGACGTAATTTCTGTACAACTTTCGCTTCTGTTGCTATGGACGCATGATCCGTACCAGGAACCCAACATGCATTTTTTCCAAGCATACGTGCGCGACGCACCATAACGTCTTGAATCGTATTATTTAACATGTGCCCCATGTGTAAAACGCCCGTTACATTTGGCGGAGGAATGACGACAGTATATGCTTCCCGGTGATCCGGTTCTGAATGAAAATAACCTTTGTTCATCCAATGTGCATACCATTTTTCCTCTGCCTTTAACGGCTCATACGTTTTTGGGGTCTCCATTTTTATCGACTTAAATTAAGGTGCAAAGATAGCAAACTTGAAGAAATTATTTCACATTAATTTGTAGTATCAACTAAATCTTATTAGTAGTATAGATTATTGAAATAAAAAATCAGACAAGGACTGATCTTTAAGGCACAACGACTCCGTTTAATAGTTCAAACATTTCTGCTTGTGCTTTTGCTAATAGATTTTGTGCTGTATAGGTCACAAATTGGAATGTTCCACTTTGATTGGAATAATAATAACCTAAATAAGTGAATTTGATGCCTTGTGTTGTGCCATTCATTTGCATAAAAAAGACTTTTTTACCATTTACCATACGAAAGTCTTCTTTTACAATTTCACAATTAGGTGCTACTTCCTGAGCATTTTGAAGTGCTAAAGAGCGTAAGTTTTCAATTGGAATTTCAATTTGTTCGGAAATAAACATGCCGTAAACATCTTGCGTTTTGTGGGTAAATGTATATTCTGAAGGAGATTCTGCTTTTTTCATTGTCCATTTGGACGTATTGTAAAAAATGGATCCTGGAATAACTTTACTTTTTATTGAAAAGGTTAAACTGGCTGCTTTTTTAAAGTGCTGTTCATTCGTAGGAATAGAATCAAAATGGTTTTTCGTTTCTTTAATGTAACCCCATGATCCATCTTCGTACAACAAGACCTCATCACCGTTTTCGGTAACTGCTTTGGTTTGACTAAATGAGTAACTTGAAATGAAAAGCAAACAATAACTTACTATGAAACGCATATTTTTTTTTAGCGAAAGTAGAAAATATTCTAATGTTTGCGCTCATATAATCGCTTTTTCGTGATTTTATACCAACGACATTCAAGTTAGCTTTCTAAAAACACAGTTTGATATTCACTTATTTCAATCGTTAACAATTTAAAATTCAATGATCTATTATATTTTTTACATTATTTTCTTCAAATCGCTTGCTGAATTGAATATTTGTATTAATTTTGCAAACGCTTTTAACGTAAAGCAGTACACAATTTTCCTAGTTCAACTGTTGTTGAGTTTCGAAAGAAAAGAAAATTGGTTTGGTAGTTCAGTTGGTTAGAATACATGCCTGTCACGCATGGGGTCGCGGGTTCGAGTCCCGTCCAGACCGCGAAGTTAAAAGCGTAAGCCTCCAATCGGAGGCTTTTTTTATGCCCAAAAGTTCCGTTTTTCAAGGTTTTTCAGTGTTTTCAAGGCTTTCTGCTGTTTCAGTAAATCGCCAAGAACATCAAAAAACATCAATTGAAATCAAAGTTCTGGCGAACAAGCCAGCGAACAAAATTAAAATCACCATTTTTGTTCGCTGGAAGTCGGGAAACCTCCGCCATTATTACGTTTGGTGAGATTTGCTTATGAATGATTTTAACGTGTTCACCGTATTTATTCATTAAATCCAGCGAACAAAATGGAGAATCAAAAATTCTTTGTCTCGTATTGGTTAAATCCAAGCAGACAGCAAGACGGAAAAAGCAAGCTTTACATCCGCATCGCAATTGATGGGCGACGTGCCGAAATTGCGACAACGTATTTTATCAAAAAAAGTGATTGGGACAATGCCCATTTCCAAGTCAAGCCCAAAGCACCCCATTCGGTGTTGATTAATGGCTTCATTGATCACGCAACAAATGTGATTAAAAAGCACTTCCTATCGTATGCAGCATTTGGTAAAACCATTTCTGCCAAAGAACTCAAAGACCTCTTCCTGGGCAAAGAGGAAAAAGTAGAACCCAAATCATTGATGGATGCATTCGCATACCACAAAGTAAAAATGGAATCTATGATCCATGTGGGTAAAGTTGCCAAAACAACTTTGGCCAAGTACAATTATTGCCAAGGAAAAGTTGAGCGCTTTTTACATCACCGTTTTAAGAAAAAGGACATTCTTTTGACGGAGTTGAGTTTAAAGTTTGTAACTGAATTCGAACACTTCCTTTTAGTAAACGAGCGCATGCAAACCAATTCAGCGCACAAATACATTGTAAATCTAAAACGAATCATCAATGTTGCAGTGAGTGTTGAATGGATGCCGAAGAATCCATTTGATAACTTCAGATGTTCTTACACCAATCCGGAACGTGAGATCTTGACTCAAACGGAACTGGATACAATGCAGCACAAGTTGATACTAATGCCTCGTTTAGCAGAAGTTAGGGATGTGTTTTTATTCTGCTGTTACACAGGCTTCGCATACTCTGATATTTACAAATTTGAGCGTGATGCGATAACAATTGGAATGGATGGAGATTATTGGCTTTCTACCATTCGTCAAAAGACAGGAACCAGAGAAAGTGTTCCACTTTTACCATTAGCATTGGAAATCATTAACCGATACAAAGAACATCCAGTTTGTTTGAAGTTCGATAAACTTCTTCCAGTGAACAGCAATCAAAAGTACAATGCGTATTTGAAGGAAATAGCTGAGATCTGTGGGATTAAAAAGACTTTGACTTCACATATGGCCAGACATACTTTTGCAACAACTGTGACCCTATCAAATGGCGTTCCACTGGAAACGGTTTCAAAGATGCTGGGACATACCAAACTATCGACAACTCAAATCTACGCGAAAGTGCTCGATACCAAAGTGAGTCAGGATATGGGAGTGTTGAAATCAATTCTTGCAGCCAAACAGAAGCCCAAGGATTCAGAAAGTAACCAGGAAGTTTCTGATAAAAAATTAGGTTAATTAAAGGTCTGCTTCGGCGGACCTTTTTTGTTAAAGCGCTCTATTTTATCTTTTTACATAAATACATTACGATGTTAAATGCGTATTTTGCTCTCATACTACATAATATATCATACCAATCATTAAAAACCAAATTACGCTATGGAATACTTTATTGCAACAGCTAATAATTTTTGTGATGTCTTAGAACAGTTGAGTTCAAGCGAACCGGATATCAACAAGAGAGCAAATAAGGCAGCGAAATTAATCAAGAATACACTTGAGAATTTTAGAACTAAAATTCGAAAAGAGGGTTTCCGTTCTGCAGAAGATGAAATTCATTTTTTCAAATATGTGAAGCCCAAGATTAGTTCTTACCTCATCTTTTATTCTGTATTAGCAGAAATTGAAACAAGTAAAATCACCTTGAATGATGAAGAATTGAAATTATTCATTGACAAAAAAGAACGGAAGTTTCGTCACATCATGCGTGAAAACATTGACTTTGTCAAATATTACAATGCGGGCTTATGTCATTTAGATATCATCTATTTTGTGCGAGAAGCAAATTTCCTTTCGATGTCTAAAAACTGTACACATCAATTAGCCGATCCTGAATTCAATGCGTCACATGATATGGTTGCTGCTAATATTTTGGCGTTTGAGTTGTTTAAAAAACACTTTTCTCCAAAGCCAGATTTGCAAGCTACTTATGGTCCACCAGTTCCAAAATTAAAATGGACGGCCAGTAAATCGGACTTCATCGAATTGGTTTATGCACTTCAAGCAACTACTGCAATCAATTATGGTGAAAATGAAATCAAGGAAATCTTTTCGGCATTGCAATCTGTCTTTCAAGTTCACATCGAAGATCCGTATCGCATTTTCATCGATCTAGCAAATCGAAAAACTGCACCATTGAAATTTATTCCAAAGTTAGAAGAAGGATTTTTGCGGAAAGTGGATGAGATTGGAGGGATGATGTGAAATTCAATCGCCCTGGTTTGATAACTAGGGCGATTGATAAATTACATAATTGTTTTGTGACTCAAATTTTAGTTGTTTTATAATGCAATTTCATATTAAAATTTGAGATAAAACAACATTATTGATATCTATTTTTTATATTGTCATTTGTATGGAACAAATCGAATATCATTATTACTTTTTTGATGAAAACTTGACATCATTAGATCCTCAAGACTTGAATTCTGGTCCGCGTATTTTTAAAGTTAAGCCAGATTTATTTTTTAATTATCCTTTGAATGCTGATGGACCTTACAACTCTGTTCGAGGTTTAAAAAAGAATTCAAAGCGGTTTTTGATTTATAGAGGTAATAATAATAAAAGAGCAACAAAAATTTGTGAGGAAAAATGGATAAAAGAAATAAGTAATCAAGGAATAGTGTCTCCTTTGGGAAAAGGTTACCCTGAAGAATTTATGAGGTCGATTGAACATATTACAATTGGGAAAATAACTAAAACAGGTGTATCGGGGATACATTATGCTGACCAAAAAAGAGTAAAGATTCTAGAAAAAAGTAACGAAAATTTTAATGGAGTATTTGCAGCAAAATTTCAAATCCTCGATCATAAAACCAACGAATGGCATAAAAAAGAAGGTTCAAGTACTTTTTTTCCTGCAAACTGGTCTTTGGATAAACTTTTCCATGAATGTGCTTATGCTTATTTCGATTATCGTAAAGAATTAATTGATGGTCAAAAATTCAAGTTTCTATCTAAAACAAAGTCGGGTGTAGATGTAATAATTGTTATTCGAAGTAACAAAGTTAAAACTATCTATCCTATTTTATAAATCTGTTTTTCCAAATTCATTTTCCAAATTTCAAAAGTATAATTGTTTTCAGATTGTACTTCTCTTAGTAAATTGATTAAATCGATTAAATCATCAGAATTAATATGTGTACCCAAAATTATTCTTTTGATTTCAACTTGTGGAAATATATCAAGTACTTGATCTTCTTTAAGCTCTTTATTTGGAAGAAATGGATGCTTACCTTTTAAGTATAACTTGAGAAATCTTCGAACCTTTTGATTTTTATATAAATCACTATATATATGAGGGTTAATATTATTTTTTACTGAAACACCTTTCTGATTGTATACTAAACGAACTTCATCTTCTATTTCATAGCTTTTTGATTTATGAAAAATTAAAATATTTAATAATACACGAGGTAAATCTTGTACATAGAAACCATTATTAAGTTGACTGAATTTTTCAGATAATTCTAAAGTAGTATTTATTTCATCAAATTGATTTTCTCCATATTTCACGACACCATGTAGAAATTTATACGGATTATTTTTTGTCAATTTATACTCAATGGCACATCCTCTTCCTTTATCGGAATATACTTCCCACATAAAATGATTGAAAATCGTTCTATCATTAGATTCACATGAAGAAAAGCAAAATAAATTTTGTTTGATTTGCTTAATATTTTCTTTTTCGAGATTTAGATTGTGAAATTTCTTAAGTGAATAATTTAATTCTTCATCATCGTCTAAACAATTAAA
>CANLIL010000042.1 GCA_947491305.1 Flavobacteriales bacterium
TTGAAGGTCCGATTGTAAAAGACAAAGCATCCTTTTTAATTTCAGGAAGAAGAACGTATGCAGATGTATTTTTAGGCTTGTCGGATGAGTTCAAAGGAAATTCCCTTTACTTTTATGATTTAAATGCGAAACTAAATTACCGTTTGAACAATAAAAACAGGTTGTTTTTGTCTGGATATTTTGGAAGAGATAAACTTGGTTTGGGTACTCAATTTGGTATCGATTGGGGAAATGCGACTGGAACAGTTCGTTGGAATCGTATTATTAGTGGAAAATGGTTTTCTAACACTTCTTTTATCGTCAGTGCATACGATTACAAAATTGCGATAAGCAATGAGATACTTTCCTTTTCAGTAAAATCATCCATCAATGATGTAAATTTAAAACATGAATACCAATATTTTGCAAATACACGCAACAAAGTGAAATTTGGTATTAATGTGATCCGACATAGTATTATTCCAGGACAAATTGATGTAGATGAAACATCTTTTATCAATCCTATCCGTTTGACACCTAATAAATCACTTGAATCTGCATTGTATATTACAAACGATTGGAATGCAACAGAAAAGTTGACAATTAGTTATGGTTTAAGAGCTAGTTCATTTACAATGCTTGGAAATGATCAAAATGTATATACATACAATTCAACGGGTTCTGTTACTAACACTACAACCTATAAAGACAATGAATTTGTTAAAACGTATCCGGTTATCGAGCCGCGCGTTTCAATGAGTTATGTCTATTCTAAAACAGCATCTTTTAAACTTGCATATTCGAGAAATGCCCAATATTTACATTTAATTTCGAATACGACAACGAGCACACCAACAGATTTGTGGATACCGTCAAGCATCAATATTAAACCAGAAATATCAGATCAAGTGTCATTTGGATGGTTTAAAAATTTCAAAGAAAACACCTATGAAATGAATATTGAAACCTATTATAAAAATATGCAAAACCAAATCGACTATCGGAATGGTGCTGACTTGCAAGCAAATGAATTTATAGAAGGTGAATTATTGACAGGTGTTGGTAGAGCGTATGGATTAGAGTTTGTGTTTAAAAAGAAAACAGGAAAATTAACTGGTTGGATTGGTTATACCTTGTCCCGTTCTGAACGAAAAATTGATGGCATTAATTCGAATAATTGGTATGCTGCAAAACAAGATCGAACGCATGACTTATCGGTTGTTGCTATATATGATTTAACACCAAAGTTGTCGATTTCTGGCTTGTTTGTCTTTTACACAGGGAATGCTGTAACTTTTCCTTCAGGAAAATACGAATTAAATGGTCAAACATACTTCACGTTTACTGAGCGAAATGGATACAGAATGCCGGATTATCATCGAATGGATATTGGTTTGACTTGGATGCGAAAAAATACGGCTAAATATGAAAGTAGTTGGACTTTTTCAATTTACAACCTTTACGCAAGAGAAAATGCGTATTCCATTCGTTTTGAACAAAATAAAGATAACCCAGCGGTTACAGACGCAATTCAAACATCGTTATTTAAAATCGTGCCTTCCATTACTTACAACTTTAAATTTAAATAATATGAGATCCTCTTTTTCACACACATTATACTTATTGTTATTCGTTGGATTGCTTTTAGGCTGTCAAAAAGTAATTCAAGTTGACTTAAATTCGCAAGATCCTAAATTTGTAATAGAAGCTTTGTTTACTTTGAATGATTCTGTTCACACCGTTTCAATTACAAAAACGTTGAACATCTATGACGGCATTGCCAATCCGACAATCGATAATGCTGTTGTCACAATTATGGATGATCAAGGTAACCAAGAACAACTTCATTTAGTTTCCCCCGGAAACTATGAAACGACGAACTATCAAATTGATTCTTCCAGAACATACACCCTTAAAGTTCAAGCTGAAAATAAAGAATTTATTGCTACGAGTAAAGTTCCTAACTTTATTGCACTTAACAAAATTACAACATTTAAATTCGGTACTGGCGATAATAGCATCGTTGCATTAATACCTGAACGATTAGATATTGCAAATGAAAAAAATTATTACAATTTTGATGTTTTTCAAAATGGTAAAAAAATTAATGGTAATTTCATACAAGACGACCAATTCTCTGATGGTAAGTTAATGCAGCAACCCATTTTTAGTAGAAAAATAAAAAGTGGAGACACGGTCCGAATTGACATGTTTTTGATACAGCCAGCTATTTTCAAATATCTTTTTACACTGCAACAAAACAATCAAGGAGCGACACCTGCAAATCCAACTTCTAATTTTAGTGGTGACTGTTATGGCTATTTTTCTGTTCGAACGAAAAGTTCAAAACAAGTTGTTGTTCCTAATTAAAGAAATGATTTTTATAACACGCTTTTTGTGCCTATTTTTGTACGATAGAAAGAAGATAAAAAATGACGTTACACGAACTAGTTGCTCAAATTAAAAAGAAACAATCATTTCTTTGCGTTGGATTAGATACAGATTTATCCAAAATTCCAGCACATTTATTAGAAACTGAAGATCCTATTTTTGAATTCAATAAAGCAATTATTGATGCAACAAAAGAGTTCTGTGTAGCATATAAACCAAACACCGCTTTTTATGAATGTTATGGTCCAAAAGGCTGGGAATCGCTAAAGAAAACCATAGATTACATTCCAAAAGATTGCTTGACAATTGCAGATGCTAAACGTGGCGATATTGGCAATACTTCAACGTATTATGCGAAAACATTTTTTGAATACCTGAATTGTGATGCTGTAACAGTTGCTCCATATATGGGCGAAGATAGCATAACACCATTTTTAGCTTTTGAAAATAAATGGGTCATTTTATTGGCATTAACTTCGAACAAAGGCGCGTTAGATTTTCAACTACTAAAAGATGAAAATAACGAAGAACTTTACAAAAAAGTGTTGCGTAAATCGAGCCAATGGGGAACTCAAAACAATTTAATGTATGTTGTAGGCGCAACTCGTGCAGAAGAAATTGCAGAAGTTAGAGCAATTGTACCAAACCATTTCTTTCTTGTTCCAGGAATCGGCGCTCAAGGTGGTTCACTTGAAGATGTCGTTCAATTTGGTTGGAATGAAAATTGTGGGCTTTTGGTAAATTCATCGAGAGGGATAATTTATGCTTCAACAGGTAAAGATTTTGCTGAAAAAGCAAAAAATGAAGCCCAAAAAATTCAACAAGAAATGGCTCAAATTTTACTTCAAAAATCTTTTATTTAATCAACAGTGCTTCTATTTTATTATTTCTAGCGATTGATTGTTGAATTTCAATTATTTTTTTTGCTTTAATTTCACTATTTTTGTTGCTTATCGTTTTAAAAAGAACACCTAGATGTGGCATAAAATAGCAAATTTCATACTTAAAAATCGTTTTTCTATTCTCGGTATTTTTACCCTAATAACTGTGTATTTTGGGTATTATGCATTTACGAGTTTACGCATGGAAAACAAGTATGGCATTATTCTGCCTAAAGATTCTCCGACGACTAGAAACTACAATTCATTCAAAGAGAAGTTTGGTGAAGACGGCAATACATTTGTTATTGGGATTCAAACAGATTCATTATACACCAAAAAGAATTTTCTTAAATGGAAAGAACTTGGTGACTCAATTTTACAATTAAACGGTGTTGTATCAATCATATCTGAAGCAACGCTTTTCACTATTAAAAATAATAAAGCTGAACAACGATTTGTCATAGAACGAATTTTCTCAGATGTAACGTATCAAGAAAAAACGATCGATTCAATCAAATATGAAATTAGAAGAAACCCATTGTATGCAAAGATGTTGTATAATGACTCTTCGCACGTTTCATTAATGATGGTTGGAATAGACGAGCGCTTCTTAGCCGATCAAAAGAAATCTAAAGTTGTATTAAAAATACAAAAATTAGCCAATACATTTAAACCTTATTTTGGCGAATTTCACTATGCCGGTCTTCCTTATTTAAGAGTGATTTTAGCAAAACGCATTCAATCAGAAATGTACATTTTTATTGGACTTTCAATGTTGGTGAGTTCACTTTTAATGTATTTCTTTTTTAGATCAGTTCGCGTAGTAGTAATTTGTATGACCATTGTTGCTGTCACGGTAATTTGGTCGCTCGGAACCATTGCAACACTTGGGTACCCCCTATCAATATTAATGGCTTTAATTCCACCATTAATGATCGTAATTGGTATTCCAAATTGCATTTACCTCTACAATAAATACCATCAAGAATATAGGGATCACGGTAATAAAATGAAAGCTTTGATTCGTGTTGTAAGTAAAACAGGAATCGCCATGTTCCTGACAAATGTTACGACCGCACTAGGATTTATTACTTTTCTATTTACAAATTCTCAAAAGTTTTATGAATTTGGAATGATTTCATCCATTAACATTATGCTGTGTTATGTGGTATCGCTTTGTTTAATTCCTATTTTAGCATCCTTTTCAAAACGTCCACCAGAACGTCATTTGAGACATTTAGATCGTAAAATGGCGGTTAACTTTATTGAAAAGCTAGTAGAAATCACCATCAAAAATCGTAAATCTATCTATGTTGTCACCATTATTCTTACTGTAATTGCAGCAGTGGGAATGCTTAAAATGGAGGTGACAGGGAATTTAACGGGAGACATTCCTGCTAAAGACACCATCACAAAGGACATTCATTTTATGGAAAACAACTTTGGAGGAGCTGTTCCATTTGAAGTGATGATTGATTACAAAGAAAAGGGGCGATTATTTGGAAAATCTACCTTAAACAGAGTGGAAGAAGTACAAACAATGTTTAAAAGAGATTCAATGTTTGCAAAAAGTCTTTCCATTGTTGACTTTGTAAAAGTAGTGAATATGGCGTATTACAACAACGATCCAAAACGCTTTACAATCATTGCAAATCGCGATAAGGTTCGACTGGCAAAATACATGGATAACTTCAATACAACCAATAATAATTCAAGTTTTTCTATTAAAGAATTGGTAGATACAAGTAACTATATTTTACGAATTCGAACACAAATGCGCGATTTAGGTTCATACGTTGTAGCGGATAAAGTTGCAGCTGTTAAAGCCAATATTGATAGTATTATGAATCCAGATAAAAAAGACATTGAACGCTTATTTAAACACATAGCAGCAGGAAAGAAAACCTACATTGATTCTTTGTTAGAAAACTATTCAAACATCTACAATTCATTGACAGCTGTTATTGCAAAAAACAATGCAAAAATTCAATACCAATTTGACACTAACCCTGAATTAATCAAAAATTATTATTCTAAATCTAATTTCACAGCGAACCTTAGAAAAGCAATTGATAAAGAATATTACGATGTTGTATTAACAGGTACTTCGGTTGTTGCAGCTGAAGGAACGCGCTATTTAGTGACTAATTTATTGTCAAGTATAATATTTGCCATTTTATCCATTGCAGCATTAATGAGTTTGTTGTTTTCATCTGTTAGAATTGTTGTAGTATCTATGATTCCAAATATAATTCCGATGATTATTACAGCAGGAATTATGGGTTGGTTTGGGATTCCATTAAAACCATCAACGCTATTAATTTTCTCTATTGCACTTGGAATTACAGTTGATAATACGATTCACTTCTTAGCACGTTACCGCCAAGAATTAAAAGTAAAACGTTGGGATCTAAAAGATTGTGTAGCGATTTCAATTCGTGAAACGGGATTGAGTATAATTTATACATCCGTAGTGCTTTTCTTCGGATTTATTGTATTTGTATTTTCTGACTTTGGAGGAACACAAGCGTTGGGCTATTTATCTGCAGTAACCTATTTTGTAGCGTTATTTACTAATTTAGTTTTGTTGCCTGCATTACTTTTAAGTTTGGAAAGAAATTTGACAACTAAATCTTTTGAAGAACCTTACTTCGATGCTTACGCAGAAGGAAGTGAAATTGATTGGACAGGATTGAAATTTTTAGAAGAAGAAAAAAATGGCCTAATTGAAAACCACGATTAACTTATCAACTATGAAAGGAATTATTTTAGCTGGCGGCTCAGGAACTCGTTTACACCCACTTACATTAGCTGTATCAAAACAATTGATGCCAATATTCGACAAGCCAATGATTTATTACCCGCTTTCTATTTTAATGAGTGCAGGAATTAAAGAAATTTTGATTATTTCAACACCACATGATTTGCCACATTTTGAAAAATTATTGGGTGATGGAAGTCAATTAGGTTGTTCTTTTTCATATGCCGTGCAAGAAATACCAAATGGTTTAGCACAAGCATTTGTAATTGGAGAAGAATTCATTGGAAATGATAAAGTTGCTTTAATTTTAGGCGATAATATTTTCTATGGTGTTGGGATGGATAATTTATTGAAAGAAAATAATAATCCAGAAGGTGGCGTTGTTTATGCATACCATGTGAGCGACCCAGAACGTTATGGCGTAGTTGAATTTGACAAGGATATGAATGCTGTTTCCATCGAAGAAAAACCAACCAATCCAAAATCAAATTATGCTGTTCCAGGTTTGTATTTTTATGATAATTCAGTTGTTGAAATAGCAAAAAACTTACAACCATCAGCACGTGGTGAATACGAAATAACTGATATCAATGCTGAATACTTAAAACGTGGTCAATTAAAAGTTGCCGTTTTAGATCGAGGTACAGCATGGTTAGATACAGGAACATTTACTTCGTTAATGCAAGCTGGACAATTTGTTCAAGTTATAGAGGAACGACAAGGATTAAAAGTTGGATGTATTGAAGAAGTTGCCTATAAAAATGGGTTTATTTCATCAGACGAATTAAAACAAATTGCAACGCCACTTGTTAAAAGTGGATACGGAACTTATTTAATGAATTTGATCAAGAAATAATGCAAGAAATTAGCGCTTACACCAACTATATTGAACGTGAAATTGCGCGTTTAGATTTCCCATTACATCCATCAAATTTGTATGATCCATTGCGCTATTTCATGCAATTGGGCGGAAAAAGAATGCGCCCAATCTTAACCTTGTTGGGCGCTGAATTATTTGGAGAGCAAAAAGAAAATGCAATCAACGCTGCTTTATCTGTTGAAACCTTCCATAATTTTAGTTTGATTCATGATGATATCATGGATGAAGCTCCCTTGAGAAGAAATCAAGCAACCGTTCACGAAAAATGGAATCAAAACATTGCAATATTATCGGGTGATGTTCTTTTTGTGAAAGCATTCCAATTGCTTGCAAAACACGACTTAAAACACCTTTCCCAATTATTAGACTTATTCAATAAAACTGCCATCGAAGTATGTGAAGGTCAGCAAATGGATATGGATTTTGAAACAAGAACAGATGTTTCAATCGATGAATATATTGAAATGATTCGTTTAAAAACATCTGTATTGTTAGGTTGCGCGCTGGAAATGGGTGCTATCATTGCCAATGCTTCTGAAAACGACAAGCGCCATTTATACGAGTTTGGTCAGAATATAGGAATAGCTTTTCAAATTCAAGATGACATTTTAGATTTATACGCTGATCCTGAAAAATTTGGCAAACAAGTAGGCGGTGATGTTATTTCAAACAAAAAAACCTTGCTGAATTTAAAAGCGTTGGAATTAGCAACATCCAATCAGCAGGACTATTTAAAAGAATTAGCAGTTGAAAAAGATCATTCGAAAAAAATAATTGAAACCACACAAATTTACAACGAAATTGGAGCTAAAGAAGCGTGTGAAGTAGTGATGCAAGCCTATTATGAAAAAGCAGTAACCGCACTTAATGCTATTGAAATTGATCAAAATCAAAAAATACCGTTGCAACAATTAGCTCAATATTTAATGAAGCGCGAAAATTAATTGGAAAATTCAAAAGAAAGATTGAATTTTAGCATCTAATAAAACGTACTTTTCATTGCAGGCAAAAATTGACAGAAAAAGAACTTATTGATGCGTTAAAAAAAGGTGACACGCTTGCTTTCAATAACTTAGTGGACACTTATTCAAACATTGTTTACAGGATCTGTATTGGGGTTTTAGTAAGAAAAGAAGATGCAGAAGATGTGACGCAAGAAGTTTTTACTAAAATTTACCTCAACATTCAATCGTTTCAAGAAAAATCAAAACTTTCAACTTGGATTTATCGAATTGCAATGAATCAATGTAATGAACACCTTCGAAAAGCTTCACGTAAAAAAAGAATCAACAAAACAATAACAAGCGATAGCACTGTAACACATCAAATTGCAACCGCACAAAGATTGAATCCAGACTTTCAATTAATTGCACGAGAAGAACAGGAAATTATATTACATGCGATTAATTCATTGCCCGAAAAATACCGTATAGTGTTAACATTAAATGCAATCGATGGTATTTCTTATAAAGAAGTTGCAGAAACATTAAATAGCTCATTAACCGCAACTGAATCATTGTTGTATCGCGCAAAACAACAATTAAAAATTGTACTAAGTGATTTTTATGCTAAAAATTACAACTAACAATAAAAGAAAAAATTAATATACGCATCTAAATAAGTATGGAAAAAGAACAATGGATATTGAAACAAACTGAACAAGTGAATACTGTGATAAACAGCACTTTTCTGTCTGAGGATCAACGCGCCAAATTGAAAATGATTCCTTCAAAAAACCGCAATAAAGCAACAATTATTTCACTAAAATCGCTTTTATCGATTGCAGCAGGAATTGCCCTTTTAGTGACCATTAATATTTATTCCATTCAGAAAACAACTGTTTCTGAAAACCAACATGAACAACTTTATACCGCATATTTTGATTACTTAACTGAACTAGTATGAAAAAAACTACCCTTTACAAACTAATGATTGTACTACTATTATTGATGAATAGTGTTTTACTAGTGTTCGTTTTCAAACAAAATGGACCGATGCATCCGCCACACAAACGAAAAAGCATTCTTTCAATTGTAACAAATTTCACGCCTAAGACCAAGCAAAAAATAGCTGTTTTAGAACAAATGCATTTTAAGCAAAAAGACGCTTTAATGAATGAATCATCTAGATTGCACAGAGAATTGTTTCAGCAATTGAATCAACCAACGTCAACATTCAACGCTGATTCAATTATTGCTTTGATTGCCGAAAATCATCGTAAAAATGAACAACTTACGTTTGATTATTTTATAAAAATTGGAACTTTCTGCTCGGCTGAACAAAAAAATAAATTGCAACACCTCATTCATGGCGCATTTAATCGGATGCAAGGCAAACAACCTCATCCACCTGGCAAATAATGAGAATACTACTTCTAATACTATCATTTAGTTCGGTTGTTTTTTTGTTTTCACAAGAATCGATGCTTCAAGTTATTCCTTTTGTTCAAAACAAAAAAGTAGTAATGAATCAAACCATTCCAATAACTGAAAATTATTCCATTGAGATCGAAACATTGAAAATGTATCTTTCAGCAATTCAAATCAACCAAGACCCAATAATTGATTCCGTCTATTTATTAGATTTTGAAGAATACCACCCTATTTTATTGCCAAACACAAAAGAAATTAAGGAATTTTCGTTTTCAATAGGCTTAGATAGTATCAAAAACGTAAGTGAAAACTATGATGGAGCTTTGGATCCTATTCACGGAATGTATTGGGCCTGGCACACAGGCTATACAAATTTCAAATTAAAAGGAAAAATTCATTTTTCTACTAATGAAACCAAAGACATCGAATTACACCTTGGTGGATACCTCGCTCCCTTTCAAACTGTTCAAAACAAAACTGTAAAAGGTAACTTATCGTCAACGATAACGATTCGATTACAGTTAGAATATTTAATCGAATATGCAGTTAAAAACACGTATTATTCCATTTTAAGTCCTGGGAAATCAGCACACGAATTATCTTCATTGCTACCATCACTCTTTCAACTTCAAACAAATGAAAAATAGATTTTATTTCATTCTATTTTGTTGCTTGAGTGTTATTGGAGTTTCACTGAACAAGGCTTCAATCATCATTCAGCCAATTGATTATCCTTCCTATTGGCCGCGTCCAATTCAAAAAATGAAAGCAATTAATGAAGAAGAAATTCAACTTGGAAGATTACTTTTTTATGACCCTATTTTATCAGAAGACAGCAGTGTTTCTTGTGCTTCTTGTCATTTACAACAAACTGGTTTTACACACATTGATCATGCTGTAAGTCATGGGATTTATGGCCGTAAAGGAACTAGAAATGCGCCAGCACTTCAAAATTTAGCGTGGAACAAAACATTTCATTGGGACGGTGGTGTTACCAGTTTAAGTGGACAAGCCATCAATCCAATTACACATCCTGCAGAAATGAACTTTGATTTAAAAGGATTAATTCTTCGCTTAAATCGAACACGAAAATATGTGGCTTTAGCTCAAACATCCTACAAGACGAAAACATTTACGACAAGTTTACTCTTAAAGGCTTTATCACAATTTACAGTTTCGCTCGTATCTTGTCATTCAAAATATGATGCAATGAAAGCGGGTAAAATTTCATTCTCTGATCAAGAAGAAAAAGGGTATCAATTATTTCAAAAAAAATGTGCCAGTTGTCATACAGAACCATTATTTATGAAAAATGAGTTTGCTTCAAATGGCTTACAAATTGATCCTGAATATAATGATTTAGGAAGGTACACAATTACCCATAAAAATTCTGATTCCTTAAAATTTAAAATTCCATCTCTACGAAATTGTGAAGTTACCTTCCCGTATATGCACGATGGAAGATTTAAAAAATTAAAAGATGTTATAAACTATTATTCAGATAATTCAACTAATAAAAATAATCATATAGACCAACGTTTAAAAGTAGATTTATTCCTTAACAAGGATGAAAAAAAAGATTTGTTGGCATTTTTATATACGTTAACTGATCGAACTTTTTTAGTAAACAAAAACTATTCTTTTCCAAAATAAACCGTAAACTATAAAATTTAAATTATGAAAAAAATCATTTTAAGCTTGAGTTTGTTTGTTGCCATGCATGCAACAAGTCAAACAAATCCTGCAATCACTTCTTGGTTGCAAAATACCACTCAAACGGGGAGTTATTACACGAGTGGAAATTCAACAGCTATAGGAAATAATATCCTTGTCAATTGTCAAAAAGTGCAATACTCTAACAATTGGGTGTATGTCACAACAACCGGAATCCCGGCTTATCCAACGGGTCCTTTTTTAGATGGGAATCCTTCTCAAGCTCAGAATCAAAATGGCATTTTTAAAATTTCATTAAATCCTACACAAAATAACGGAACAGCAACAGCTACTTCTGGTGGAAATATTGGACTTTTCATCAATGGTGTTGCATTGTTTGACTACAGAGATGGTGTGGCTTGGAATTCAAACTCGAATTCTTTATGCGGTGGTTTGCCTGGAATGTCTCCTTGTCCGGGAGGACCAGGTGCATCCTTTTCTTGGAACCGAGATGCCATACCAGCAGAAAAAGCAGGATTCGATTGTTCCAAAGGACACCCAGCAATGGGGAATTACCACCATCATCAAAATCCAAGTGCATTTAATTTAGATTTAACGGTCATTTCAACTATCTGTGATTTATATGCCGCAGATGGGTTGTATGCAATCAATGCTACACAGCATTCACCTTTAATTGGTTTTGCTTACGATGGCTTTCCAATTTATGGCGCGTATGCTTATGCTAATACCGATGGAACGGGTGGAATTGTTCGAATGAAATCTGGGTATCAATTGCGTTCAATGACAACACGTACAACAAGTCCAACCGGAGCAACTGTATCAGCTGGTCCAGCAGTGAGCACAACTTATCCTTTAGGCTATTTTAGAGAAGATTATGAATTTATAGCGCATACAGGCGATCAAAGTTATTTAGATGTTCACAATGGCCGTTTTTGCATAACACCAGAATATCCAAACGGAATCTATTGTTATTTTGCAACGGTTGACGCGAATCATAATTCTGCATATCCTTATGTTGTTGGTCCAACATTCTACGGAAACAAAACTGGATCGAAAGTTACTTCTGTAACTGAAACGGTTTCTACCTATACTTCAACCGCAGAAATTAGCGAAACAGATCCAACGCACTTTTCGATTTTCCCGAATCCAGCTGCAGATGTCTTAATCGTTCAAGCACAAGGAATGAACAAATCAGCAGTCAACATGCAATTAATTGATGCAGCAGGTAAAATTGTTCAAGAAAGCAACATTCCTCAAGGCGGAACAATGGGCTATTTCCAAGTTGGAACCTTGTATAGCGGGTCGTACCATGTTGTACTAACAGGAAATGGTTTAGAAAAAAGTTATTCGGTAATTATTGAATAATTGAAAGTAAAGCAATAAAAAAAGGAAGTTACCTTAACTAGATAACTTCCTTTTTTCTTTATAACTTCAACAAGGCCTCATCAAGATCTTTGCCTGTTAGTTCTTCATTTTTACCGATAGTTTCATTGACTGAATGGCTACATTTACATGGGTCACAACTTGATTGAGTTGGTGAACATTTAACCGTTGTGTACCAAGTAGATTGTATGTTACAATTCTGTTCACTTACACAAGAATGGTAAATAAAATGACGCGTTGTATTAATAACATAACTGTTTTCAACTTTTTCTAATTCAACAGCAGTTGCGGTAGAATTTTCTTTAATGAATAAGATGAAATGCGCATGTAAATCTTGATCGAATGTAAAACCTATTTTCAAGGCATTTTCATTTGTTAAAGAATTAAATGTAGTTAAAAGTTCCGATTCGTTTATTGACAAATTACCATTTATGTCACAAATTGGTTGACTTTGTTCAAAACTATAGAGCGAAAAAAAACAGCCTATAAGAACTTGAATAAATAGTGATTTAGGAAGGTTCATGTTGCAAAATTTTAGTTAAGCACTAATTCAATTTTGAATAATTAAATCGAACAGATAATCCAGCTTTTATGCTGATTCGTTCATCTAAAAACGCATTGCCTGCAATCCAACCTTTAGACTTTGCTTCAACAGAAATATAAGGATAGAAATGTTTTGAAGCTTTCCAGATCACATTTAATTCAGCTAAACCTGTGAAATCAGCAGAACTGGTTTTAAAACGTTGGTTTTTAGGTTGTAAATCAGCAACAATACGAGCAGTTGCTAAAAATTGATGCTGCTTAATTTTAACTGGTTTTTCAAATACCATCGCCTCAATACCGAAGAAATTATTTTCATAATTTTGATTTAAGTGTGGCGAAACAAAAATATTGTATTTTGGATTTTTAAAGAAAAAATCAATCCCAATTTGATTTCCAAAAGACGTTGGATAATAACGACATGAGAAGTTAAATGAAACATCATTTTTAAGTCTAATTTCATTTATAAACAACATGGCTGGAGAAATGAAGTTTAAATACGATAAATTCGCCTGTTTTTTCAACCAATCATATTGTTCGGTTGTCAACTTATCTCCATAAATATAACGGTCGTATCCATTTCCATAAGGATTTAACCCTCTTTCCGAATATTTTGCATTCGGATTAAATAAATCGTAAGCCCACGCTGTAAAATCTAATCCTGTAAAATCTCGTAAATTTTGATTCGAGCCTTCTAAGGCCATTAATTCTTGCGTAAACTTAGTAGATTTTTCTTTATTCCCACATGTTTTCATATAATCAGACACACCAAATGCATCTAAAAAATAATAAAAACTATTGATTGTTTTTTGTCCGTAAAAAAAGGTGTTACGCTGCATTTTGTTTAAAGAAGAAATTGCAGTTTCAACGCCAACTGTAGACATTCTAACAAAATTAGCATTGTCATTTTCCTTCATCATTACAAGATTCGTATCTAATATATAAGAAACTGAATAGGAATTTTTTGACCCGCTCGTAGGCTTTTTGTCAAATTTCCCCAAAGGATTATAGCTGTAAACATAGGAATTAGCTAGAATTGCTCTGTGTCCTTCTTCATGGCGCCATGTGCTACCATAAAAGTTGCTGAAAATTAATTGAGAAGGAATCGTGATTAATGCTTGCGTTATTTTTTGAAGCACAGGCTTTTTTCTAAACACTGGAATTTGAGCAATTCCCCAATGCATTGATTGTGCAATAGCATTTGAGATTTGAAAACTTTGTTCCATACTTTGAATGGAAAAAGCGTTGGATAATGTTCCTTTACTTGCTTGATTTTGAGTGGAGATCATTCCTTCAGTAATGTGTGCTGAATAATTCTGAAAAGGTAAATCCATGAATGAATAATCAAGAATTAATGGGATTTTTGGTTTAGTAACTTCTTGTGCGAAAAAATTAAAAGAAGTGAAAAACAATAAACTTGCTAAAATGGTTTTTGTCTGATTCATAACAGAGTGGTTAAATTAATAATGGCACAAATTTACTATAAATAAATTTATATGCAAAAAAAATTATTAAAAACCTACTGAAAATTTGTTTTATTTTAAAAAATACGTGAAAATACGTAGAACTACGTAGATGAAATTATTTTATGTATTCTGGAAACAAACTTAACAACCCGCTTTCAGAAGCAGCACAAATACCACGTTCTGTGATGATTTTAGTTACTAAACGAGCTGGTGTAACATCAAAACCGTAGTTACTTGCTGGTGTTGTTTCTGGGCAAATTAATACGGGTTGAATTTTGCCATTTTTTCCTTTTCCAATCATGTAACGCACCTCATCTTGGTTGCGCTCTTCAATCGGGATTTCTGTTAAACCGTTATTAATTGACATATCTAAAGTTGTAGATGGCAAGGCAACATAAAAAGGAATGTTATTATCGTTTGCAGCTAAAGCTTTTAAATATGTTCCGATTTTATTGGCAACATCTCCTTGGCGTGTTGTCCGATCCGTGCCAACAATCACCATATCCACCATGCCGTGTTGCATTAAATGTCCACCTGCATTGTCAACAATTAAGGTATGCGGAACCTTATGGCGCGTCAATTCATACGCTGTTAAATTTGAACCTTGGTTACGCGGACGTGTTTCATCGACCCATACGTGAACTTTAATTCCTTTTTGTTGTGCTTGATAAATTGGAGAAGTAACTGTTCCCCATTCTACACATCCCAACATTCCAGCGTTGCAATGGGTTAAAATATTGACCACATCGCCTTTTTTTCGTTGCGCAATTTCTTCTATCAATGACAATCCATGCACGCCAATCATGCGACACGTTTCAACATCTTCCTCCACAATTGCAGCAGCAGCATTCCAAGCAGTTTCAATAAAATCGCCCGAACTATTATCCAACGCAACACGCATTTTATCTAAGGCCCAAAATAAATTGACGGCTGTTGGTCTTGAAGCGCTCAAATCAGAAAATGCTTGATCTAAAAACGAGCCGTTCAATTGTTCTTCCACCATTTCACGCACAGCTAAATAAATCCCATAGGCAGCAGTTGCTCCAATTAAAGGCGCACCACGAACAATCATTTCTTTGATAGCTTCTTCAGCATCTTCATACGTTTCTAATCGTATCGTTACAAATTCGTGTGGTAATTGACGTTGATCAATCACTTCTACAAAACGATCTTCTGTTGTCCAAATTGTGCGAAATGGTGTATTCATGTTTAAAGCTATTGAGAGTTATAAAGTTATTTCATTGAAGGAATGGACGCATGTTTTCCAAGCTGGAATTGTTTCTTCACGAAGTAATTGAATCGTTTGAAAACCAGCATCATCAGCTGCTTGCAATTCTTCAACAATATCTGACAAAAATAGAATATCAGCAGGAGATTCGTTGATTTCTTCAGCAATTTTAGTGTACGTTGTCGTTTCTCTTTTTCCTCCTGTAGTGGTGTCAAAATAATTGGAGAAATACGGAGTTAAATCACCCGCTTCTGAATGTTGAAACAATAATTTTTGAGCTGCAATTGAACCCGAAGAAAAAACGCCCAATTTCAAACCATCATTTTTCCAGTTTTCCAAAGCCAAGGCTACATCTGCATATACATGCCCTTTAATTTCGCCTGATTCGTAGCCTTTTTTCCATAGAATTCCTTGAATTGTTTTTAAGGGTGTAAGTTTTCTGTCTTCTAAACTCCAACGAATTAGCGTCTCAACAACAGCATCAATTGAAGTCAATTTTTTATTTTCTAATGAAAGGGAAAGTTCAATTGTTTTTTTAACGGCTTGTTGGATTTCCACTTCATGCGTTAGTTCTTTAATTTCATGACAATGTTCTCTAAAATAAGGGAACAAAACAGTGTAAACAAATTGAACCGAAGAAGTCGTTCCTTCAATATCCGTTAGTATATATTTTGTATTCATACGGTTATACGCTGTATTTTTCTTCAATTTTAGAACCTGTATATTCAGGAATCCAACCTTGCATATCTATGAAAATTCGAATGGCTTTTACAAATGGTGCATGTTCTCCTGCATCAAACCAATGTTTTGTACCTAAAGGAACAGAAATCAAATCTCCTTTTTCACACAAGAGATTAAAAATCGGTTGATTTTCTAAGTGAAACCAAAACAAGCCTTTACCATCAACAAAAAAACGAATTTCATCTTCAGAATGCGTGTGTTCTGCTAAAAACTTAGCCCGAATTGCTGAATAATTTTCCGTTAGATGGTTAATCGTAATAACATCTGCAGTTTGATAGCCCCCAGCATTCATAAACGGTTTCAATTGCTCATCATACGCTGCTAAAATCTCATCAGGAGTAGCCGTGTCAGAGAATTCAACAGCACACGTCCATTGGTCGAAAAAAATACCTCGGTCATTCAAAAAGTTTTTAATCGTTAATGGATTTGTATCCGTAATGTCTAAATCTGGAATTGTTAAAACCGCCATTTTTCTTCAGTTAAATCGTGCAACAAATTTAAGGCTTATTCACTATCTTTGCAAAAAAAATCAAGATGCTGGGATTAAAATTAGCAACAGACCCAAGATGGGCGAATATCTGCGAAACAAATATTGAAGAAGTATTGACGGATCATGCTTGGTGTGAACAAAAAGCTGCATCGAATGCCATCAGTATTATTGCTCAAAACCCAGAGCATGTTGATTTAGTAACTGATTTGTTAGCCCTTGCCAAAGAAGAATTGGCTCATTTTGAAATGGTGCATGAAATCATTAAGAAAAGAGGTTTTGTGTTGGGACGTGAGCGCAAAGATTCTTACGTCAATGAACTCTTTAAATTTATGTTTCAAGGAGGGACTCATCAACAACGATTAATGGACCGCTTGCTGTTTTCTGCCATGATTGAAGCACGCAGTTGCGAACGATTCAAAGTACTTTCTGACAATGTCAACGATCCAGAATTAGCAGATTTTTATCGAGAATTAATGATTAGTGAAGCAGGACATTATACCACATTTTTAGGATTTGCCCGAAAATATTGTGGCAGTTTAGACGTAAATAAGCGCTGGAAAGAGTGGATTGAATTTGAAGCGAATGTTATCCAAAATTATGGCAAAGAAGAAACCATTCACGGTTAAAACTACTGGGTTTTATTTCACAATAAATTTAAACCCTTTTCCATGTACATTCATAATTTCTATGGCAGGATCTTCTTTCAAGAGCTTACGTAATTTGGCAATGTAAACATCCATACTTCTTCCGTTGAAATAATTGTCATCACCCCAAATTGCTCGAAGTGTAGCTTGTCGATCCAAGATTTCATTCTCATTTTTAACCAACAATTCTAACAATTGATTTTCTTTCGTTGTTAATTTTTTAGTACCATCTTCAAGATGTAACAAACGCAATTCTGGCTCGTAATCAATTTTACCAACTTTCAAATGTGCCGCCGCTTCTGTTGACTTCACCTCTACCCTTCTTAAAATAGCAGAAATTCGGGCCAACAATTCCTCCATAGAAAATGGTTTAGCTAAATAATCATCCGCACCAATTGCAAAACCTTCCAATTTATCTTCCTTCATGGCTTTAGCAGTCAAAAACAAAATCGGCACTTTGCGGTCAATTTCTCGAATTTCTTTTGCTAAAGTAAAGCCATCCATTACAGGCATCATTACATCAAAAATGCAAAAATCAAACGATGAAGCAGTGAATTTTTCAAAGGCAATTTTGCCATTTCGAGCTAATTCAACATCAAAATCTTTGGATTTTAAAAACGCATGCAGCAATTGACCTAAATTTTCGTCATCTTCTGCTAATAACAATGAGATTTTCTTATTCATATCATTCATTTTTATCTGTATTATCTAATGTTAAACAAAATTCAGATCCTTCGCCAAACTTACTACGAACAATTATGTTCCAACCATTCAATTCAGCGATGGCTTTTACATAACTTAAACCTAATCCAAATCCTTTGACATTGTGTAAATTACCTGTTGGTACGCGGTATAATTTATCAAATATTTTTTGTAAATGTTCTTTTTTAATCCCAATTCCTTTATCAATAACCGTCAAAATCACTTTGTTTGCTTCGCTTTTTAAATAAATATCAATTTCAGGAATGTCTTTGCTGTATTTAATTCCATTGTCAACCAAATTTGAAATGACGTTCGTTAGGTGCATTTTATCTGTTTTCAATGAAATCAATTCTACAGGAAGGTGCAAATTAATTTGTCCCCCCGTATGTTGCATTCTAAATTGCGCGTTATTGGCAACATCATGAATGATTTCATTTAAAATCACCGATTCTTCTTTCAACTTTAAATCACCACGATCCATTACAGCGCTCTGTAAAATTCGCTCAACCAATAAGCTTAAACGTTGATTTTCATCGTAAATCATTTTTACAAAAGGTTTGATTGCTGCTGTTTCTTCAGGAATCATGTCCTTGTCATTTAACGCTTCACATGCTAAAGATATTGTGGAAATCGGTGTTTTAAATTCATGTGTCATGTTGGAAATAAAATCGTTTTTAATTTCAGACAGTTTTTCTTGCGCTAAAATGGTTTTAAACATGAACATTAAAGCGACGACGATTAGAATCATCAGTGTTAAACTAATCACAAATGGTCCCCACATTTCTTGAAAAAGAAAAACGCCTTTTTTGGGAAAATAAATCTGTAAATAAATATTTTCATCGAGTATATTACTTGGTAATAAAAGTGTTTTACCAGTTAAAACAGTGTCTAATGCCGCATTATAATTGGAAGAAACGTGTTTGAAATTGATTGGTTTTCCTGTTTCATCGGTTACCATGAATTGATACGTATGGGGCAAATCGTCATTTTTTATTTCTGTTTGAATGACTGAATCTAAAAATAGCACATCGATCCGTTTGGCTGGATCTTGGTAAACATTGTTTCTGAAGGTTTCAACCATCATATCATTGACAAACTTTGCTTTTTTAAATACTTGTTGGATCACACGTTGGTCTAATTTCATCGCCAATTTTATGGAATCATTGTGTGGAATGGTCTTTTTTTGTTTGTCAAATAAATCTCTCAATTGCCGAACATCTCTAGCTAAAACACGTTGTTCGGTTGTTAAACCAGTTATTGAATCAAATGCTTTTCCTTTGATAATTAAATAATTGGCTTGAAATCCATTTTCAACTAGTGTTGTGTCGTGAATAGAAATGGATTCTTTTGCAGCCAACAAATGTTTGAATTCTTCTTTTAATATGTTTTTATATTGGCCACTGAAATCATGGTTGACAATATGAAGGTACCTTCTCATGTCTTCTGCCTTTTCATGTCGAATGGCAATTCTCTCCAACGAAGTCGATAAATTATTTTTAAACTGCGTTGATTTTCTGTCGTACAATTGCAGTGTTTGAATCACCTGAATTATTAACAAAGCCAATAAGGCAATGGTAACAACAGCAACAACCACATTCACTCGGATTTTACGCATTTAAAATAGTTTTAACGAAAGTAAGACTCTTATTGAAATACGGAGTTTGGCTTAACTTTTTTTAACAGCAAAATAAGAAATCTTAATAAAAAATGAAAAAAAAGACGAATTTTCTAAATCCAACGTTGTACTTTCGTGAATATGGCCTCAATTTTTCGGTTAGTAGTACTTTTAATATGCATTTTATATGCCGCAACTTCACATGCGCAGGTAAGCTCATTCCGGTCAAAAAAAATGGCGTATTCTTCGAAATTAATTGCCCTGGATACTTTGTCAATTTTTCCAAATTCTGTAAAAATATCGTGTAAAAACGAAGCGATTAACCTTGAAAATTACACCATTGATTATGCAAAAGCAACAGTGCAATTCCATCAACAATTCTTAGATTCATTTGAGATTAGTTACCGCGTTTTACCGATGAATTTGAGTAAAATCTATTCCAAAAGAGATACGTCACAAATTTTCACAGGCTCAGTTGCCGAACGCGAAAACTATTTAGTGCAAACGACGTTTGATGTAAAAGATGTTTTTGGTGGTTCGAGCATTCAAAAAGCAGGAAGTATTTCTAGAGGCTTATCCTTTGGAAACAACCAAAATTTGGGATTGAATTCTAATTTAAATTTAGAATTATCCGGAGAAATCAGTCCAAATTTAAAACTTCTAGCCTCTTTATCCGATGATAATTTACCCATTCAACCTGATGGAAACACGAATAAATTACAAGAATTCGATCAGTTGTTTATTCAAGTTTACAACCAACGATTTAAATTGATTGCTGGGGATTTTTGGCTGACAAAACCAACAGGTTATTTCTTAAATTACAAAAAAAGAGCTCAAGGATTAACGGTCAATTACCAATGGGGAAAAGATTCAACGCACCGTTGGTCAACACAGGCAAGTGGTGCGTTTTCGAAAGGTAAATTCGCCCGACAAATTATTCCAGGAATTGAAGGGAATCAAGGTCCATACCGTTTGCGTGGAAATGAAAACGAACCATTTATCATAGTTTTAGCGGGAACAGAACGCGTTTACATCGATGGGAAATTATTAGAACGCGGTCAAGAATTTGATTATACCATAAATTACAATACTTCAGAAGTGATATTTACCAGTCGGCACCAAATCACAAAAGACATCAGAATCGTTATTGAATTCCAATACAGTGACCAAAATTATGCCCGTTCGCTCTTTCAATCGTCCACCAGTTATTCCTCTAAAAAAGTTAACTTTTGGTTGAACGCCTATTCCGAACAAGATGCTAAAAATCAAACCATTCAACAAAGTTTGACTCCAGCACAAAAACAATTGTTATCTGACATAGGTGATTCACTTCAATTAGCTCAAACTTCAAGCATTGATTCTGTTGGGTTTTTAGAAAACCAACTTCTCTATCGAATGGTTGATACCTTGGGATATGATTCCGTTTTGGTGTTTTCTGTTTTGCCTTCGCAAGCGGTTTACAGGGCAAGTTTTACATTTGTAGGCGCTGGAAAAGGTGACTATATTTTATCCAATTACAATGCCTTGGGAAAAGTATATAAATGGCTTGCTCCGATTGGTGGAATTAAACAAGGTGATTATGCTCCAAATCGAATTATAGTGACACCAAAACAAAAACAACTTTTTTCTAGTGGAATTCGTTATTCAATTAATTCAAAATTCAGTATTGAAACAGAACTCGCCTATTCAAAAAATGACATCAATACTTTTTCTTCCCAAAACAGTAGCGACGATGGCGGATATGCTAACACTACAAAACTTATAGGAACGATTCCCTTTCGCTCTAATTCTTCCTGGAAATTAGTTTTAAAAGCGGAAACGGAGCTACTTAGTGCAACCTTTTCTCCAATTGAACAATACAGAAGTGTTGAGTTTGACCGTGATTGGAATACACGTAACAAAAACTACAAAGGAAATCAGGCTTTTACAAGTATAAGTAGTGATTTTATACATGCGAAAAATGGTAATTTCTTGTTCAATTTTCAACATTTCAATATTGGAAAAGACTTTTCAGGTGTCAAGTCAAATTTAACGACCAAATGGAATAAAAATGGGTTTAACTCAACTGTTGATGCAAGTTATTTATTAAGTCAAACTACTCAAAAAAATGAGTTTTTTAGACATAAAGTCACGCTCTCCAAAACAATTAAACGTATTAAAATTGGTTACCAAGACGACCATGAATTGAACCGATTTCAACAAAACAATCAGTTAAATTCGGCTAGTTATCAATTTTTTGATTACCAATTTTACATTGCCAATAATGACACCTTGAAAAATACCTACAAAGTTTTTTACCGAGAACGATTTGACTTAAGATCCGACACACTAAAACTGGTAAATGTTGCAAAAGCACGAACAACAGGATTAGAGCTTAAATTAAATCAATGGCGCAACCAAAATTTAACTTTCATTTCAAGTTACAGAGAATTAGCTGTTCAAAATACTACCTTATTAAACCAGGCTCCTGAAAAAACAATGTTGGGAAGAATAGATTACGAATTGCGTTTGTTAAAAGGCGCATTTACTTGGAATACATTTTATGAAATTGGCTCAGGCTTAGAACTTAGAAAAGAGTTTCTATACATACAAGTCAATGCAGGACAAGGAATTTACACTTGGATTGACTACAACAACGATGGCGTAAAAGATTTAAACGAATTTGAAATCGCGCAATTTGCAGATCAAGCAAGCTACATTCGCGTATTCACTCCAAGTAATCAATATTCTAAAACCTATTCAAATGAGTTGAATCAATCCATTTATTGGCGACCAGAACGTATTTGGGCTTCTAAAAAAGGAGTGCTAAAATTTGTCGCACGCTTTTCAGATCAGGCACGCGTTCGCATCAATCGAAAAACTGCTGTCTTTGATGGTGCCGAAGCGTTCAATCCATTTTCAACACAAATAAGAGATACATCTCTAATAGCAAGTAATAGCACAATAAAAAATACCTTGTTTTTCAACCGAACATCTTCAATTTTTGGGGCGGATTACACCTACCAAAATCTTAACTCAAAATCTTTATTAGCATCCGGTTTTGACTCAAAAGCAGCTGTTTATCATGAACTAAGTTTACGTTGGAACATTGCAAAAATATTTTCAATTGAAAGTAAAGCCCAAATCGGAACAAAAGATGCATTTGCTGATTACACTTCTGGAAGAAATTATGCCTTGTCCTATTATTTTATTCAACCTAGTTTTATTTACCAGCCTTCGACAAAATTTCGGGTTACACTTGATGGACGATTTTCAGAAAAAAAGAACAGCCAACTTTTAGGCGGAGAAACTGCCGTAGTTCGAGAAATTGGTGCTACTTTTAAATACAACGAAACTGAAAAAGGCAGTTTACAAGGCGGCTTAAAACTAGTAATGATCTCCTACACGGGCAATGAAAATTCAGCTTTGGGATTTGAAATGTTAGAAGCATTGCGACAAGGCGTCAATTACACTTGGAATATTGGCTACCAACGTTCGGTTTCAAAAAATCTTCAAATTTCAGTTCAATACAACGGTAGAAAATCTGAAAATACCTCCATGATTCATGCAGGCGGAATGGAAGTTCGGGCATTTTTCTAAAAATAGAAATAAGCTCCAAAATTAACGTAACTTTGTGCCATGAATAAGCCAACAGATATTATTGAAAAAGCGCTCGAAAACATCGGTTTTGATGCATTGAATGATTTGCAAAAAGAAACGCTCGTTAAAGCAAAAAATGCTTCAAATTTATTAATCTTATCTCAAACTGGCTCTGGAAAAACAGTGGCATTTCTTTTGCCCTTATTGCTTCAATTAAAAGAAAAATCGACACACATTCAAGCAATAATTCTCGCGCCATCACGAGAACTTGCCATTCAAATAGAAGCGGTATTTAAATCATTTAAAACACAACACAAAGTAACGACTTGTTACGGTGGACATTCCATGCGTGTTGAGCAAAATAGTTTATCTGAAGCTCCAGCCTTGTTGATTGGAACTCCTGGAAGAATTTGTGACCATATTACGCGTAACACCATTGATTTAAGTGAAGTCAAACAACTTGTTATTGATGAATACGACAAATGTTTAGAATTTGGATTTGAAGATCAAATGAAATTCATTCACCAAGAATTGGAACAATTGAAAGCAACAAGTTTAGTTTCAGCAACGGAATTAAAAGAATTTCCTGAATTTTTAAATTTCACCGAACCATCTGTAATCAATTACCTAGATAAATCTTGCGATCCAGCAATTACATTTTGGAAATATCCGATTAAAAAGGCAACAAAATTTGAACAACTCTATGATTTGTTGTGTTCATTTAACGGTGAACCAACCATTGTGTTTTGCAACTTTAGAGAAGCTACTCAAAGTATTTATGAGTTTCTGGAAGAAGGAAACTTTGAAAGCATTATTTACCACGGTGGAATGGAACAAGAAGAACGTGAACGTGCCTTGATAAAATTCAGAAATGGAAGTTCACATACCTTAATTTGTACAGATTTGGGTTCGCGTGGCTTAGATATTCCTGAAATTCAGCATGTTGTTCATTTTCAATA
>CANLIL010000043.1 GCA_947491305.1 Flavobacteriales bacterium
GTTATTTTAACCGCAACGGGTGCAACGTCTGATACATTAACTTTAGCTGGTAATACAAACGATTATGTTGTTTCAACAATTGCTCAAGTTACAAATGAAGATGCTAACGGAATTGCAACTTCTCTTGGCTCATACGCATCAGTATCTGGTGTTGTGCATTGCATTGATTTTGATGGAAATGCTGGTTACAGTATCACTGTAATTGATGGAAATGGAGACGGAATTAATTTATTTAAAAATGCTGATGTAAATGGATATCAATCAGCTGAAGGTGATTCAATTAGAATTAAAGGTAAAATTGAACAATTCAATGGTTTGACAGAAATTATTCCTGATTCAATTCTTGTATTAGGACAAAATGCAAACTTACAAACGCCAATGATTGTAACTGCTTTAAGTGAAGCGACAGAATCAAAATACATCAAATTAGAAAATTTATCGTTCGTAACTCCAATTACAACTTTCCCTACTGGAAGTAATAACATTGACGTAACAGACGGTACAACTACATTTACATTGAGAATTGATGCTGACACTGATATTCCTGGTGGAGCAGCGCCTCAAAACACATTTAGTGTCATTGGTGTATGTGGACAATATGATAATTCATCTCCTTATACAGCTGGGTACCAATTATTCCCTTGTGGATTGAGTAGTTTTACAGAAAACTGTACAACACCAAGTAATATTGTTACTTTAAACGATTTCACATTAACTGCTACAGCGACAGGTGTTACTTACCAATGGATCAATTGCACTGGTAACGTTCCAGTTACAGGTGCGACAAATCAAACATTTAATGCACCGACTACAGGAACTTATGCTGTTATCGTAACAGATGGTGCTTGTTCGGACACATCAACTTGTTTTACAATTGACTATTCTGGAATTTCAACAATTAATGCAGTTGAGTTTTCAATTGTACCGAATCCAACTGCTGGAATTATCAACATTGAACTTGCAACAACAATTTCTAATGCAATGATTACGATCACAGCATTGAACGGACAAGTAATTGAAACATTTACAACATCTTCTGCAAGTACTTCAAGAGATTTATCCTACTTAAACGATGGTATGTACTTGATAACTGTTGCAACTGAAAATGGCAATACAACCAAAAGAATTGTTGTGAAAAAATAATTCTTTTCAAATAAATCGTTAAAAAGAGGTTTCAATTGGAACCTCTTTTTTTATGGAATAAAGTGGTTCATTTAATAAATGATTGTATTTTTATACCAAAATAATTTATATGAAATCATTTATTACTTTTCTTGCAGTTTCAATTAGTTTTTTGAGCTTTTCACAAGCGTATTTTCAACAAGAAGTTAACTACAAAATTAATGTTCAACTGAACGATATCGAGCATATTTTAACCGGTGACGAGCAATTTGAATACGTTAATAATTCTTCATCAACTTTACAAGAAATCTATGTGCATGTTTGGGCAAATGCCTACAAAAATAAAAAAACAGCATTAGGAAAACAATTGTACAAAGATGGAAATTTTGCGTTATCGAGTGCAACTGAAGCTGAAAAAGGCTGGATTGATTCATTGAATTTCAAGGTAAATGCGCAAGCAGTAAAATGGGAATTTGATGCTAAAAATCAAGATATTTGCGTGCTACATTTAGCAACTCCTTTAAAATCAGGCGAACGTTTAACCGTTACGACGCCTTTTAAGATTAAAATTCCTTCTGGAAACATTTCACGTTTGGGACACATTGGTCAATCGTATCAAATTACTCAATGGTATCCAAAACCAGCTGTTTATGACAAAAATGGATGGAACCCAATTCCGTATTTAACCCAAGGAGAATTTTATTCTGAATATGGTTCTTTTGATATCTCCATTACTTTGCCTAAAAATTATGTTGTTGGAGCAACAGGAGATTTACAAACGCCATCTGAACAATCATTTTTAGAAGATCGAGTTGTTGCAACAAAAAACAATATAGCTGACTATATAAAAGATGATTCAGAAACGCCATTCCCTTCATCAGATACAGCATTAAAAACAATTCGATATACACAAAAAAATATTCACGACTTTGGCTGGTTTGCCGACAAACGATTTGCTGTATCAAAAAGTGAAGTAACACTTCCAGCTTCGAAAGAAAAGGTGACAACTTGGGCTATGTGGGTTCCTCAAAATACTAAAAACTGGCAACATGCTGATGAATATTTACGCGATGGAATTTATTATTATTCGCTGTGGAATGGCGATTACCCATACAAGCAAGTTACAGCTGTTGATGGAACAATCAGCGCTGGAGGAGGAATGGAATATCCGAATGTTACAGTTATTGGGAACACATCTTCAAAAGAAGAATTGGAGATCGTAATTGTGCATGAAGTTGGACACAATTGGTTTTATGGAATTTTAGGATCCAATGAACGCGTTCACGGTTGGATGGATGAAGGAATGAATACCTTCAACGAAGTGCGTTACATTCAAACAAAATATCCGAACAATACACGATTTTCTGATATGGTTTTAAATGGTCGTTTCCACATGAATCACTTGAATTACCATGATATGAATGATATTTTGGTGCGAACAATTACAGTTTTAGGTGAAGATCAAGCAATTGAAACGCATTCTGCAGATTTCACACCTACCAATTATGGTTTAATCATGTATCAAAAGACAGGTTTGGTATTTGAGTATTTACGCGACTATTTAGGTACAGAGAAATTTGATCAATGCATGCATGCTTATTTTGATGAATGGAAATTCAAACATCCACAACCAGCTGATATGCAAGCAACATTAGAACGTGTTTCTGGAAAAAAACTAGATTGGTTATTTTCTGATTTAATTCAATCGACAAAACACATTGATTACAAAATTAAATCTGTTCAAAAACGATTGAAAACTGGAACAGTTGTTACGGTTAAAAATGTTGGTCAAGTCAATGGTCCTATTGAAGTCAATGCCTACAAAAATGATTCATTGGTAGAAACAAAATGGATAGAACCAACTGAAACGAAAACGACACAAGTTACGTTGAGTACTTCGAACCCTGATGCCATTCAGATCAATGCAGATCGAACAATGCCTGAATTAAATAGACAGAATAACAATTGGCATTCATCAGGACTTTTCAAGAAAATTGAACCGATCAACTTTGAATTTTTCATAGGAGATAAAGAACAAAAAAAGTCGACTGTTTTCTGGACACCAATGATTGCTGGAAATTTCTACGACAAATTCATGATTGGAGCTACGTTTCATAATTTTGGTATTCCAATGAATCCGTTCCAATATGTTGTTACTCCGATGTATTCATTTGGAAGAAACATGGTTTCAGGAATGGCGGAAGTATCGTATTCTTTTTTACCAGCGAAAAACATTAAATTATCTCGTATTGGACTTTCTGTAAAATCATTCAAAAATGATACAACCGCAGTTCGTAAAAGTGATGGTGCATATTTAGCACTCTCGCCGTATTGGTATATAAAACTTGGAAATCGTAAACGTTCTAACTTCGCTCACTCCCTTTTATTTCAAGGAATTACAAAAGCAACAATCAATCAAGGAACACGCAACGACTATGTTGGTGGATTTGAAGAATACGCAGTCGATTACCGATCAACAGATCATATGGCTTCACTAAAAATTAGAAACGCAAATATATTTTCAAGAGATCAATTAAAAATGGGAAGATTAACAGCGGAAGCCGAATACAGTTACCGTTATTTAAAAGGAAAAATGACACGTTGGATTGAGATTCGAGGATTTGCAGGAACCAATTATTTATTTAGAAATCCATCTGGAAACAATACCTATGCATATGGAATGTCCTTAAGTGGAACGGACGGTGCGCAAGATTTATTTTTTGAAGATTATTATTTTGGAAGAGGAATGATTGACGGAATCTGGTCGCAACAACGAGCTGAAAACATGGGAGGATTCAAAAGTACTAGCTACTATGGAACAACTACATCTTGGATGGCAACTGCCAACTTGTATGTTCAGTTGCCAATTCCTAAATTGAAATTCATTGGTTATTATTTAGATGCAGGTGTATTTAAAAATGAAATAACGGTTAATTCAGCAATCAATATGGGACTTGCAATTCGTGTTTCTAATGCTTTCGGAGTGTATTTCCCATTGTGGATGAGCAAAGAACTGAATGATTCATTTGGTAATTCAAAATACGCAGAGAAAATTCGTTTTACCTTAAAAATGAATATTGTCAATAAAGGATTACGTTTCAATTTATAAAAAATGGCATTTAAAAAAATTCCTTTAGCTGAAATTAATGGCTACAACAAAAATACCTTAATGGAAACTTTGGGTATTGAATGCGTTGAAATTGGTGATGATTACATCATTTCAACCATGCCAGTTGACCAACGCAATCACCAACCAATGGGATTGTTACATGGCGGTGCAAGTGCTGCGTTGATTGAAAGTATTGGTTCGATGGGTTCGTCACTACTACTCGATTTAGAAAAAGAGTATCCAGTTGGATTAGAAGTCAATGCAAACCATGTTGGAGGAATAAAAAGTGGAATGGTGAAAGCAGTGGGTAAAATCGTGCATGCTGGTAAAAAAACACATGTTTGGCAAGTAGATATTTTTGACCAAGAAACCAATAAAATGGTTGCAACAGGTCGCTTAACTGTATTAATCATTCAAAAATAAATGGGTGATATTTTACACTACCGTTTTCCGAATAAAGAAAAAGTTCACGTAACAGGTTTTTTTACTGAAGTAGCAGCTGAAATTCCAGAAAATTCATTTGTTGTTTCCGATTTTAAGGGATTACGATGGTATTCTTTTGTCCCAAGCTCATCTGATTCAATTTTTCATTCTGAAAACAAGCTTCCTTTGATAATTTCCAAAGAAAACTACATCAAACAAGCCATCGAAATTGTACAAGAATTAAACACAACAGCATTAGAAAAAGTGGTTTACTCGCGTATCAAAGAAGCAGCAATTAAAACAACAGATTACAAGCAATTGTTTGATGAATTATGTGATCGTTATCCTTCTACACTGGTTTATTTAATCTCATCACCGAAATTCGGAACGTGGATGGGCGCTTCTCCAGAACAATTAATCGGCTTTGAAAACGGAAATGGTTCAACAACAGCGCTTGCTGGTACAAAAAAATTCGACGATTCAACGCCTTGGGAAAACAAAGAACAAACTGAGCAAGCAATTGTTACGGGTTATTTATTGGAACAACTTCATTCACTTACTATTCCAATTAAAGAAATTAATGGTCCAAACGAATTTCAAGCGGGCCCTGTTAAACATTTAAAAACAACCATCCAATTTACTTCTAATGTGATTTCCCCAATAAAAATCGCTAAGCAATTGCATCCAACTCCAGCGGTTAGTGGTTATCCAAAACAAGACGCACTTTCTTATCTTTCAAAAATAGAAGCACACAATCGATTCCTTTACTCAGGTATAATTGGCTTTTACTCAAGCGAAAACACGCAACTTTACGTCAATTTGAGGTGTTGTCAACTTGAAGAAGATCGCGCATTCATTTATTTAGGAGGTGGATTCACGAAAGATTCAATTCCATTAAAAGAATGGGAAGAAACAGAAAATAAAAGCAAAACACTGCTAAACATCTTGCAAAATCCGTAATTTTGCAATCACATGGTAACAAGTTCAAAAATTAATGTTCAATTAATCGTTCAGCAATGCTTCGAGCAAGGTATGAAACACGTTGTTTGTTCGCCTGGATCTCGAAACGCCCCACTTGTAATTGCATTTGATGAACACCCAGAAATCCAATGCACTGTTATTCATGACGAACGAAGTGCTGCTTTTTTCGCATTGGGAATGGCGCAACAATTAGACCAACCAATTGGTATTGTTTGTACTTCTGGTTCAGCTGCTTTGAATTATTATCCAGCAATTGCAGAAGCTTTTTATCAATGCGTTCCCTTGGTAGTTCTAACAGCTGATCGACCAACAGAGTGGATCAATCAAGGAGATGGGCAAACCATTGTGCAATCCAATGTATTTGGTAAACATGTGCGTTACAGTGCAAATTTCAGTGAGCATGCACAAACGACAACTGAGCAATGGTATATTCAACGCGAAATTTCAACCGCATTTGCTGAAGGAGCAACACATTGGAAAGGACCTATACATTTCAATATTGCATTCAACGAACCTTTGTATAAAACAGAAGCGTTCAAAAAACATCCTTCTAAAAAAATCACATTAGTTCACAGTCGTTTTCAATTTTCGAATCCACAACAACAAGCAACCATCAATGCTTTAGGGTTGCCGAAAAAAATGGTGATTTGCGGTCAATTGAATGAAGACCCTGCCCTATTAGAACAACTGAAAATTTTTGCCACTGATTCTTCTGTCGTTGTTTTAGTTGAAAACACTTCTAATTTAGTTGATCCTAAATTCGTGCATTGCATTGACCGCACCTTAAATTCAATCGATGAATTATTAGAAGCAGATTACGCCCCAGATTTATTGATTACGATTGGAGGTGCTGTCGTTTCTAAAAAAATAAAAGCATTCATTCGGAAACATAAACCAAAAGAACATTGGAAAATTGGCTTTGAATTTCCGTACATGGATACCTATCAAGCTTTAACACATTCATTTCAGGCAGAGCCCTTTCATTTTTTCAACGCCTTAAATGACTTAAATTACACGAAGAACATCAGTAATTACGGTTCAAAATGGAAACAATTGGATTATTTAATTCAAGATAAAATGCCGGCGTTTTTTGAAAAATGCGCGTTTGCAGATATTTCAACATTTGAAACAGTTTTAGATTATCTACCAGAAAATTGTCAATTACATTTAGCCAACAGTTCCGTTGTTCGTTATGCACAACTTTTCGACCCAATCAAATCCATTACGTATTGGAGCAATCGCGGCACGAGTGGAATCGATGGTAGTTCAAGTACAGCAGTTGGTGCGGCACATGCTAATCCTAAAAAACTGCATGTATTAATAACTGGCGATGTTTCATTTTTCTACGACAGTAATGCTTTTTGGAACCAGTATATAACGCAAAATTTGCGAATTATATTAATCAATAATGCGGGTGGTGGAATTTTTAAAATAATTGCTGGACCAGATACATCGAAACAATCCAACGAATACTTTGTAGCGCAGCACCATCATACAGCAGAAGGTATTTGCCAAGCTTTTAACATACATTATTCCTCAGTTGATTCATTAGAGGTATTAGCAGATAAAATGTTGGATTTTTACACTTATTCAACTGATAACAGACCAAAATTATTAGAGATTTTCACCCCTTCAGAATTGAATCCTAAAGCATTACAAGATTTCTTTCACCAATTAAAAATTAATTAAATGGACTTTACAATTCTTTTTACTGTAAACGGGCTTATTTATTTGTTAATCCTTTCATTACTAGAAATAGTATTAGGAATTGACAATATAATTTTCATTAGTATAATAACAGACAAATTACCCAGTAAACAAAAACGATCTGCAAGAAACACAGGACTGTTATTAGCGCTTGTTGTTCGGTTATTTTTATTAAGTGTTGTAGCATGGATCATGGGAATGACAAAGCCCTTATTTGAGGTTTTTGGAATTGAAATCACAGGTCAAAGTATTGTGCTATTATTAGGTGGATTATTTTTAATTTACAAAAGCACCATTGAAATGCACAACAGTGTCAAAGGACATGAAGAAGTACATGCGCCTAAAAAAGGTGGTTTAAGAGCAGTAATTATGCAAATTGTATTAGTTGACATTGTATTTAGTTTAGATTCAATCATCACTGCAATTGGAATGACCAATGGAATTGCAAAAGAAACTGGTGGAAATCCGTTGGTGATAATTTATGCTGCCGTAATCATATCAATGGTTGTCATGTTGATCTTTGCTAAATCGATTAGTGATTTCATTAATAATCGACCAACAATAAAAATGATTGCGTTGAGTTTCTTGGTAACAATTGGAGTTATATTAGTTGCAGAAGCATTTCACCAAGAAGTACCGAAAGGATATATTTATTTTGCAATGGTATTTTCACTAATTGTTGAGTTTTTAAATATCCGAATGCGAAAAAATAAAGGCATTGAAAAATGACGCTTGCCGAAGCTAAAATAATTTTAGGGATTGATTCACAAGAAGATGCATTCGATGCGTTTGAAGAACAATTATTTGCTTTAAAACAATTTTTTGTTACAAAACCAATACTTCAAACAACTTTTCGTGCAAAACTAAAAAAATTGAAACAGCTGCAAAATGCGTTAGCTGTTTTTGAAATTGAATTTAAACAACCCTCAAAAGTTATTGAACTCGATCTAATCAATGTAATTGAATTTTCAAGCGTATTTAAAGAAGTTCAACTATTGAAAAACAACTTAAAATTGGCGATTAATCGTTCAAATAATCCTTTTGAAATTAAAGAATATGTTGAACGATTACTAGAACTTGCAAAGAACTATTATCGCTGCTGGAAAATTAACGCTACTTTTGACACGTCGGCTGTCATTCTGTCAAAAGAACCTGATCCAATGGAACTTTTAGCGGCAATTCAAGCTGCAAATAGTGCCGGAATCAACACATTTGAAGAATTGGTAGAAAATTTGAATCAACAAAACGCAGCAATTTCAGTATTGCAACTAGAAGCAGCTAGGTGTTCAATGATTTACGAAAAAGAAAAAGAATGGACGAAGTCTTAGTAAAATTAAAAATACAATTAGACCAACAAGAATGGCCAAATGTGTATTTGTTTAAATTCATTGTACCGAATGAAGATGAACAAGTGGCGCAAGTTTCAGCATTGTTTGACGAAAGTGTTGACATGGTTTTACACCCATCTAGAACTGGAAAATATATGAGTTTAAGCGCAAAAGAATTGATGTTAGACGTTGATTCAATTCTACAAAAATACGAAGCAGCAGCAAAAATTAAAGGAGTAATCGCACTATGATATTAATGACCTATTCAATCAGTAAAGTAGTTATTGGAATTTTATTGACTTCCATTACATTGTTAATTCTTATAATCGCCTACAAAAAATTATTGGCGCGATTAGGAAAAGGGAATCCAATAAAAGAAGACTATTGTGTGCTTTACAATTTAGAAGAATCGCCTTCTAAAAATGAAGTTGCAATTTACTTTACGTGTAATTCTGAACGATCAATAATACTTGAACTTCTTTCAAATGATCTAACTACAATTCAGATAATTGCTGAAAAAATAGTTCAAGAAGGCGGACACATCATTCGTTTTGATACTAAAAGCATACCAAATGGCACATATTTTTACTGTTTAAAAACAGACAATCAAAAAACAATGAAAAAAATGATCGTTGCCAATAATTAAGACATTTTGTCTCTAAAAAATAATTGGCAAAATACTTGATTAAAAGATTTTTAAATTAATTTTACAAACGTCAAACGACAATTTATTTATTTAACAAACAAAGTTATGGCTTTAGAAATTACAGATGCAAACTTCGAAGAAGTAGTATTAAAATCAGACAAACCAGTAGTTGTTGATTTTTGGGCAGAATGGTGTGGACCATGCCGAATGATCGGACCAGTAATTGAAGAAATGAGCACTGAATATGAGGGAAAAGCATTAATTGGAAAAGTTAATGTTGACCAAAATCCAGGCGTTTCTGCTCAATTTGGTGTTAGAAACATCCCAACAATTTTATTTATTAAAAATGGTGAAATCGCTGACAAATCAGTTGGTGCAGTTCCAAAAGCACAATTAACAGCGAAATTAGACGCTCTTTTGTAATAAAATCACTTTAAAAAAGAAAACCATCTCATTTGCTTGAGGTGGTTTTCTTTTTTGTACAAAATCGTTTCTTATCTTTACATCAAAAAAAGCATGGATTCACTTTTAAGACGTTTAAAATTTTACGGAATAGGATTTTCAATAGGATTGGTTTTTGTTTTAATCTTTTTCCAAAACAGAGGATGTTCTTGGTTGCCTTCCAATCGAATAAAAAATAGTTTTTTGGATCGTGTAATTGTACTTCCTGAAAATGAAGCCAACACATTGAAAAAATTACACCTAACACATAATGATATTATCAACGTTTTAAATGATGGTGACGTTGTTTTTTCGAAAAGCTTGAAAAAGGGAAAAACAAAAGTGTATCATTTAGAAAAAGAATTTGACAACAAAGGAATGCTTCATTTCTTTTTCACCTTGCCGGACGAGAGTTTTATTTCTGAAGTTCATATTAGCGAACATAAAGCTACGCAAGTAAAAAACACGCTTACTGGTTCAGGAGAAATTCTACATTTCCCGAAAGATGATAATTTAGTTTTTGTTGACTCCTCTCAATTTGTAACATGCCAACAATCGGAATTAGGACTCATCAATCCAATTGATATTTTGAAATTGATGAAAAAACAAAGCATAATCGATTTTTCAAAAACAAATTACAAAGCAAGTCCAAAAGCAGTTCAATACATTCAGTTTTTTGATAAAAAACACCGTTTAATTGGTGCGCACGCAATTTGGTACAAAAATAAAATCAACATTACCGATTTTGTCATACCATTTAAAAGTAACTGCAACTAACTATTCAAAATTGCTTGTTAATAAAAGTATTAATCAGCTCAATTCAGTAAACAATGTTTTTATATTTTTGATTCATGGAATTTTCAGCAGAGCAAATTGCAGGTTTATTAAACGGAGAAGTTGTAGGTGATCCTTCAATAACTGTTTCAACCTTAGCAAAAATTGAAGAAGGTCACATCAATGCACTTTCATTTTTATCGAACTCAAAATACGAAGAATTTATCTATACAACTGCTTCAAGTATTTGTATTGTAAATAACACATTTGAGCCTTCGAAACCGCTTCCTGAAACGTTGACATTGGTAAAGGTTGAAGATGCCTATGCTTGTTTCGCAAAGCTATTAGAGCTTTACAATAACATGAGCAAAAAACAACCAAAAATAGAACAACCTTCTTTCATTGCTGAATCTGCTCAAATTGGAAACGATGTGTATGTTGGTGCTTTTGCCTATATTGGTGAAAATGCTATTATTGGGGACAATGTTTCCATTTATCCAAATGCATTTATTGGTGACAATGTTACGATTGGAGACAATACCATTGTTCATCCAAATGCAAGCATCTATGTTGATTGTAAAGTTGGTTCGAATTGTTTGATTCATGCTGGTGCAGTCATTGGAGGTGATGGATTTGGTTTTGCACCCGACGAAAATGGAGAATACCAAAAGATTCCTCAAATTGGAAATGTAGTTTTGGAAGACAATGTTGAAATTGGTTCGAATGCAACTATTGACAGAGCAACAATGGGTTCAACGTTCATCAGAAAAGGTGTTAAAATTGATAACTTATGTCAAATTGCACACAATGTAGAAGTTGGACAAAATACAGCAATGGCCGCACAAGTTGGAATTGCTGGTTCAGCTAAAATTGGTAAAAACATAATGATTGCTGGACAAGTTGGAATAGCAGGACATTTAACCATTGCTGATGGAACAATAATCTTAGCACAATCGGGAGTTCCTTCAACAATACGTAAAAAATCAATTGTAATGGGTACACCCGCAATTGATGCAGAAGAATTTAAGAAATCCTATTTCGGTTTCAGAAAATTACCTTATATCTTAACCAAGCTTCGCGAATTAGAAGTTTCTATTAAATCACTAACAAAAGAATAAAATGGCTGATAAGCAACGAACATTAAAAAGCCCTGTAAAACTGCAAGGAATCGGACTTCACACAGGACAATTGGTGAACTTAGAAATATGTCCCGCGCCAGATAACCATGGTTATAAATTTCAACGCGTTGATTTAGACGGACAACCGACAATCAAAGCAGATGTTGATTTAGTTGTTGCTACGGATCGTGGAACTACTTTGGAACAAAATGGTGCAAGAGTTTATACGACAGAACATATTTTAGCTGCTTTGTATGGTTGCGAAGTTGATAATGCTTTAATAAAGTTAGACGCTCCAGAAGTACCAATCATGGACGGAAGTTCGTTGTTATTTGTGAATGCTTTTGAAGCTGTTGGCTACGAAGAACAAGAAGCTGAACGTAATTATTTTGTGTTAACTGAAAATATTCCATGGGAAGATCCTGAAAAAGGGACTGAATTTTTAGCCATTCCAGATGAAAATTACCGTATTACAGTAATGGTAGATTACAATTCGCCTGTTTTAGGAACACAGCATGCATCAATGTATCATTTAGGTGATTTCAAAACGGAAATTGCAAAATGCCGAACGTTTGTTTTCTTGCGAGAATTAGAATACCTAGCTTCCAATAACTTAATTAAAGGTGGCGATTTGGACAATGCCATTGTTTTGGTTGAGCGTAAAGACATTCAACAAGAAGAATTGGATCGTTTAGCTAAATTGTTAGGAAAAGAAGATTTAAAAATCTCAATTGATGGAATTGGTGTTCTTAATAGCACAAAATTACAATATGAAAACGAACCTGCTCGTCACAAATTATTAGATATTGTGGGTGATTTAGCCTTAATTGGACGTCCAATCAAAGCGCATATTTTAGCTGCTCGACCTGGGCATGCTGGTAACGTAAAATTTGCTAAAATATTAAAAGAACAAATTAAAAAGCAAGAAAATCAAGGTCGTTATTTCGATTTAACGAAAGAACCGTTGTACACTGTTGTTGATATTGAAGGAATGTTGCCGCATCGTTACCCATTTTTAATGGTCGATAAAATCATGGAAATCCATGAAAATTCAATTATTGGTGTAAAAAACATCACAATGAATGAGCCGATTTTCACAGGACACTTTCCTGGTAATCCAGTTTTTCCCGGAGTTTTACAAATTGAAGCCATGGCGCAAGTTGGAGGAATTTTCGCTTTAAGCAAAGTTGAAGAGCCGCATTTGTATTCAACGTATTTCATGAAAATTGACAAAGTGAAATTCAAACAAAAAATAATGCCTGGTGATACAGTTGTTTTTGAATTAACATTACTTTCACCAATCAGAAGAGGATTAGTGGAGATGGGTGGAAAAGCTTTTGTGAATGGTAAAATCGTGGCAGAAGCAGAAATGTTAGCACAAGTTATTAAGGATAAAGTTTAACTATGATAAGTAATTTAGCGCATGTATCTCCGAACGCTACAATTGGCGAAGGTGTTGTTATTGAACCATTTTCGACCATTTATGAAGATGTAAAAATCGGTGCTCGAACAAAAATACATTCTAATGTTAGCTTGTATCCCGGGACAATTATTGGTGAAGATTGCGAAATTTTCCCTGGAGCAGTTATTGGTGTTGTGCCACAAGATTTAAAATTTGATGGCGAATACACGACTGTTGAAATTGGAAATAATACCATTATTCGCGAATGTGTAACAATTCATAGAGGCACAAAAGACAAACTAAAAACAGCCATTGGAAACAACTGTCTTTTAATGACATATGTTCATGTTGCGCATGATTGCACCATTGGTAACAATGTGATTTTAGCAAGTTACACTGGTTTGTCTGGCCATGTTACAATTGATGATTTTGCCATTTTAGAAGGAAAAGTTGCCGCTCAACAATTTGTTCACATTGGTGCGCATGCATTTGTTGGAGGCGCTTCTTTAATTCGTAAAGATGTACCACCATTTGTGAAAGCTGCACGAGAGCCACTTACCTTTGCAGGTGTGAATTCTGTTGGACTTCGTAGAAGAGGATTCACAGATGAAAAAGTGCGTGAAATAGAAGACTTCTACCGCATTTTATATGTTCAGAACAACAATGTGTCAAACGGAATTAAGGCGATCAAAGAAAGTATGCCTGCCTCACCAACGCGCGATATGATCTTATCATTTATTGAGGAATCGGACAAGGGAATTATCCGAGGAATGATTTAAAAATTCTGTTTGTGCAGCTGCCATGAAATCGTAAAACACTGCTGTAATTTCATTTTCCTTCTTCAAAAAAATCCGAGGAGCTTCAACCAATTGATTTTCAAAAGAAATCCGTGAAGAAACCCCATGACAAGCTTTTGTTAACCCTTCAAAACTAGGATAATGGTTCATCCATTTATAGGATTTTAACTTTTCAATAAATTGCTGGAAATTTTCAGGATATTCTTCCCAGTTCGTAGGTTTTGAAGCATAAAACTCAGTAAGATAATCCGCTAATTTAACCTGATGAAATTCATCCCAATAGCGCGCTAATAGATGGTCAAAATACAAATCAATGGCTACACTCGATACTTTTGGTAAATCAGTGTATAATTTGCGCATTAAATCAACAACTTGTTCATTCGTATCAATGAAATTATCGATTGATCGGTGCAATAAAACACCTTTTTGCACAACGGAAGAATACCTTTCAAATTGTTTTCCTTTGACAAAATCGCCAAACAAATTTGCATGCATCAACTCTTGATGATCTTGAGAAAAATAGAGGTGTCCTAAAAAATTCATTGATACAAAAAAAGTCCTATTTATTAGGACTTTGATTTAATATTCATCTTCATTGAAGAGAAAATCTTCACGAGAAGGATAATCCGGCCAAATTTCTTCGATGTTTTCGTAGATATCTCCTTCATCTTCAAGATCTTGTAAGTTTTCTACTACTTCAAGAGGAGCTCCATTTCTAATTGCAAAATCGATTAACTCATCTTTTGCTGCCGGCCATGGAGCGTCTTCTAGATAGGATGCTAATTCTAATGTCCAATACATAATTCCTCCTTTTAATAATTTATTTTGCGCAAAAGTAAATTTATTTTCAAAGAAACCAAATAATAAATGGAAAAGATTGAAATTCTTTTATCAACAATTCACTATTTTTTACATTCTAGGTTTCCAAGGTTGCTCTATTGCACCTAAATCTTGTGCTAATTTTCGACTTAATACAAACAAATAATCACTCAAACGATTTAAATAAGCTGAAACAAGTTCAGCAACAAATTCATGCTGTTTTAAATCAATTACAATCCGTTCGGCTCTTCGGCAAACGCAGCGAGCCAAATGCGTAAACGAAACAGTAGTGTGACCTCCAGGTAAAACAAAAGACTTCATTTCTGGCAATGCTTCTTCCATTTCATCCATCCAATCTTCGAGATTTTTGACATCAACTTCTAATAAATCTGGAATTTTCATGTTTGATTTTTCAGGATCAGATGCCAAACTAGAGCCAATTGTAAACAACCTGTCTTGAATTTCTATCAATTGCACCTTATATTGGTCATCAATATTCTGATCACGCACCAAACCAATGGATGAGTTTAATTCATCAACTGTTCCATACGCCTCAATTCTTAAAGAACTTTTTAAAATTCGAGTCCCTCCTATCAAACCTGTTGTGCCTGAATCTCCTTTTTTAGTGTAAATTTTCATTCTTTTTACAATTTTCTAATTGCAGTTGCAATTCGTGAATACGTGTTTTCTTACTTTGCAAACGAATATTCGTTGCCGTTTCCGTGTGGTATCGGTGTACTTTTGTCAAGTAATTTAGTTGGAATTCAATCCAAGTCTCATCGTTCATTGTTCTTCCAAAATGCGCTAATTCTTTTCGTAAACGACTTGCAATAATGTAATAATCTGCACGACCTAAATAATCATGATCTGCATCCACCATTAATTTTTCTAATTGTGTTGTTGGCTGCACATTGATTTGAGTCGCAGCAATCATTTTACAAATAACCTCAATTTGTTGGTGGTTGTATCCAAATCTTGGTAAATTGGATGTTGCTAATTCAATTGCAAAATCTTCGTTAGAATCATAGCAATAAATAAACCCTATATCGTGATACAATGCAGCAGTTTGAAGCAAGACGATTTCCTCTTCATTAATACCTTCTAATTTTGCATAGCGAACAACCGCTTTTTCGACGTTTAAAGTATGTGACATGTCGTGGTAAACAATATCTGCTGGTAACAACGATTTTAAGCGATTTAAAATATCTTTACGCATGTGATCAAAGTCCACCGAAGGAAGTCCGCATTGTATTCTTAAATCGACGGAAGCGTACTTTCCTTCGCCGTACAAACACCATGCTTGCTGAATACGATCCAAGGTAAACATTTCAATTTGACCGCCACGTTTTTTAATATCAATATTTCCCTTAGAAGTTAACTCAAAAAATGACTGAACATCTTGAAAAATATTTTTAGAAACTTCTATCAATCCTGGACTAGCTCCTTGCTCAGCACGCGCGGCAATGTTCACTGTGTCGCCCCAAACATCGAAGCTCTTTTTGCTATCACCAATTATTCCGGCTACTAATGGACCTTGGTGGATTCCAATTCTAATTTCCCAATAATCTTTTTTGAATGCTTTTGCTACATTCTGTTCATTTAGCATGAAATTTCGGATTTCAATTGCTGCCAAACAGGCTCGAATTGCCGGGTCTGGATTATCTTCTGTTACGCCAGCCAAAGCCATGTATGCATCGCCAATAGTTTTTATTTTCTCCAATTTATAGCGTTCCATAATTGCATCAAATTGGGTAAAATAATAATCCAATTTTTTCAATAATCGAATGGGTTTTATACTCTTGGATTTCGATGAAAAATCGACGAAATCAGTAAATAAAACAACACCTTTTTCAATCCGTCGAGGCATGAATCCATTCTTGGTATATAAATCAGCTAAAACCGTTGAAGGAAAGATATTATTCAATAATTGATTTATTCTCAAATCTTTGTAGTACAAAGTTTTAAACATGTCTATTTTAACCTTTACTAGATTTGGATTAAGTGGAATTTGAATAAAATCAATAGCCCCTTGGTGTAAACTTTTAACCAATTTTGATCCCGAATCAATTTCAGAAGACATCACCAAAATGTACTTTACACGATGCTGAAATTCTTGTTTTAGTTGTGCAATAAAAAGTTGAGCTACTGCGAAATCATCATCAATGTTTAAGATGAAAATTCCAATTTCTTTTTTCTGAATAATGGCTATCGCTGCTGCTATGGTTGCAACAACTTGAACATTGTTTCCGCCTCCACTCAAAACCGCTTTTAAACCTGCTTGATTTTTAACATTCGCATCAACGACCAATATGTTTAAAAATCTTTCCATCAACTATTCTTGTTCGCTTAGTCGAGCGCCAAATTGCTTAAACGCTTCTTCAATCGTTACAGCTGGGTTTACAAATGAAATTAAGCGCTGGATCACATTGTCTACAATTGCATCTGGACAAGAAGCGCCAGATGTTACAATTACCGACAAAGAGCCATTATTAGATGGCATATAATCATTGAATTCGACAAGCTTTTTTTGATGAATATCGAATGATTGAATGCGTGATTCCGAAAGTAATTCTTGGGCTGTTTCAATAAAGTATGTTGGGAATTTCGTTTCTAAAATCTCGACTAAATGTGTCGTATTTGAACTATTATGTCCTCCAACAACAATTGCAAAATCAGCTGGCACATGTAACAATTCCAAATTTGCAGCTTGGTTATCATTTGTCGCATAACACAAGGTGTCACGCGTATCTGCAATGTGATTTTTTATTGTTGATTCGCCATATTTAGCAATCATAATGTGTCTTAAAAAATCTGCGATTTCCTGCGTTTCTGTTGCTAACATGGTTGTTTGGTTGACAACACCTATTTTTTGCAAATCAACAGATGGGTCAAATTTTTCGGTGTATTTCCCTTCAAAAAATTCATGAAATTCTTCGGAGGACTTTACTCCATTTATTACTTCTGCTAAAAACTTGGCTTCTTCAATATCTTTCAAAATCAATACGTGTGCATTTTTTGCACTGCGTGAGAATGTCGCCCTTGTTTCTTCGTGATTATATTTTCCGTGCACAATGATTGTGTGTTGGTCTACCCCTAACTTCTCAGAGCGGTTCCAAACTTTTTCCACAAACGGGCACGTTGTATTGTATTTTTCTACACAAACACCAATTGATTTTATTTTTTGCTCAATTTCTAATGTCGTTCCAAACGCAGGTATAACCACAATGTCTTCTCCCGTCAATGAATCAAACGGAAATAATTGATTTCCAGAAGTGTCTTGTAAAAAACGAACACCTCTTGAAAATAAATCTGCATTAACATCTGGGTTGTGAATCATTTCACTTAATAGGAAAATTCGTTTTCCCGGATTTTCATTGATGGCTTTGTAAGCAATTTCTATGGCGTTTTCCACACCGTAACAAAACCCAAAGTGACGAGGAATAAAAAATTTCAACTTACCAAAATCCAAAACACTTGGCGAAAAGTCTTTTTTACGTGGATCATCTAACTTCCTTTTAGCCTTTAATTCACTAATAATTGGCGAACGATAAAATAAGGGTATATCGAATTTTTTCATTTGTCTTGTTTTGTACTAATCATTCAAACAATTGGATTGCTTCAATGTTTACCTCTTACAAATATAACTTTTTTGGATTGATTTCTTTTATAAAAAACAAAAGCTGTTACAGTTTCCCATAACAGCTTTCAAGTCATTTATTTACTTGATTAATTCAAGAAAACATTCAATTCTTTCTTGTATTTGACTTTGTAACCAAAATTGATCGTTTTATTATCTTTCGGTTTCAAGTTAATTTTCCACGTTACAATTCCAGATTTTGTTTCTAGCGCTCCTTTATCTAAAGAAGTTGGCTCGATTAAAATTTCTGGATTTTGCGTAATTGGCAATTGATCTTGGATGATTAATTCAATCGGAGTCGCCTTGTTGTTTTTTACTTCAATCGAATAACTCATCGTGCGCTCTTTGCTTTCTCCAATGATTCTTTCTTTTGATTCTTTTTTCAATAACGTTCTCTTAACTAAAATATTAGGGTCTTTACCTAAACTTAAACTTAAAGTATCTTCCATTACAGACGGGTCTAAATACGTTTCACCAATATACGAACCATCGTAGAAAATATTCGCTTGTGCAGGTACTAAACCTAATTCATCTAAGTTCGTTAATTGCGCTACCAAATAAGCAGAATTATCTAATTTTGGAATACTGAAATATTTGTATTCTGCATCTAAATCTGCCACTTTAATCAACACCATGTGCTGCTCATTGTCCGACTTAATCGTATACGGCAAATCAATTTTAAATTCCGCAGAAGTCATTTGACGCACTACTTGCACAAAATCAGCAGATGTCATACCAACATTCACTTTACTTAAACTCAATGAATTTGAATAAGCCATTGGCGCATTATCTGCTTCAGCTTTTTCATCCAATCGTGATTTTGCATTTGTTTTTTGTTGAACTTGCGTTCTGTAATTGTTATAATCAATGTACCACGGATCCAAGGATGGTTTCGTTTTATTTTGATACGGATTATTGGTAGAAATATTCAATCGAACATTTTCCCAATCCAAACCAGAATTCTGAAACACTTGTGCTTTATAGGTCAAGTTAATTTTTGATGTCATACCATCACTTCTCAAATCATAGCGCGGAACCCAACCTGCATTTTCAACCAAATAAGAAATTGTTAATTTACCCGTTGCGATTTCTTTTGCAGATAACGTAACTGTAATTCGGTGAATTGGCTCGTCGTTTTCAGGTTGAATCCCATTGTTTTCTTGGTACTCTCTTAGCTTTTGCAAGCGCTCATCTAAGGAAGATTTCTTTGCTTCTCTTTCCACTTTTCGCTTACGTAATGCCAATATCTTTTTATTGATTTCCAATACTTTAGATGAGTAATATTCAACTGCTTGTTTAAGTAAATTTAGCGAATCTGTCACCTTTCCTTGGTTGCGTAACGTTCCATTATTAGCAATGATAGACTTTGCTGTAGTTAACACATCAATCTCATCTTGAATTTCTTGTAAATCAAATCCTAACATCTTCAACGAATCTTCTACTTGACGAATTTCTCTTCTAATTTTTAGAGGAATTGCCGCTTCGTTAACAATTGTATGAGCTGGTTGAAACAGTGAATATTTTGAATCTAAAATCACCACCGAACCCGTCGCTTTAACCTGCAAGCTATTTTGATCAATGTAAGGAGAGATTCCTTCGATAATCACCTCAGAAATTCCAGATTTAATGGAATAATTGGCTTTTTGGAACAATTGCGCTCCTTGTGCATAAACCGTCACTTCGGTGATTTGTGCTTTTACAATTTCTTTTTCTGCTGCTTGCGCATTGATTGCAAAGGCAACAAACAAGCTTAAAATTACTTTTTTCATCTTTTCCATTTTATAAGTTATTGGTCGGTACAACCAATTTATAAATTCGTTCATTCTTTCAAAAAAAAAGAGGCAATGCCTCTTAATCTATTAATGCTTTTATTTCTAAAATGATACGTTCAGCTAAATCCGTTGCTTTCTGTTCATTCTCACTTTCAGCATAAATCCGAATAATTGGTTCCGTATTACTCTTACGTAAATGCACCCATTCTTTTCCGATATAAATTTTAACACCATCCGTTGTATCAACTTCCTCATGGTTGTAATTTAAAGTCATGAGCATCAAAATATTATCCACATCTACTTCAGGTGTTAATTCAATCTTATTTTTAGAAATAATGTAATTTGGATAACTATTTCTCAAAGCTAAAACTGAACATTTTTTGTGTGCCAAGTGACTTAAAAACAAGGCAATTCCAACCAATGAATCACGGCCATAATGCAATTCAGGATAAATGATTCCGCCATTTCCTTCTCCACCAATTACAGCATTTGTTTCTTTCATTTTTGCAACAACGTTCACTTCTCCAACTGCTGCTGCAGAATAAAGTAAACCACGTTGTTCTGTAATATCGCGTAACGCTCGTGTTGATGATAAGTTTGAAACAGTTGCACCTGGCGTATGTGTCAACACATAATCTGCACACGCAACCAAAGTATATTCTTCGCCAAACATAGAACCATCTTCACAAACCAATGCTAAACGATCTACATCTGGATCAACAGTAATCCCAACATCTGCACCAACTTCCACGATTTTAGCTGATAAATCAGTTAAATGCTCTGGCAATGGTTCTGGATTGTGTGGAAAATGCCCCGTTGGCTCACAATACATTTCTTCAATTTTAGTTACGCCTAATGCTTTCAAAAGGGCTGGGACAAAGATTCCTCCAGTTGAATTCACTGCGTCGACTACAACAGAGAAATCGGCCGCTGCAATCGCATCTTTATCTACTAATGGCAAGGCTAAAATTAAATCAATGTGTTTTTGCAAATATGAATCATCATTGGTAACTTGACCTAAATCGTCTACTTCAGCAAATTCAAATGCTTCCGCATCAGCGATTCTCATCAATGCTTCACCATCGCTTCCAGAAATGAATTCTCCTTTTTCGTTTAACAATTTCAAGGCATTCCATTGTTTCGGATTGTGACTCGCTGTTAAAATGATACCGCCTGCCGCATTTTCCAATGGAACAGCAACTTCAACCGTTGGTGTCGTTGACAATCCAAGATTCACCACATCGATTCCTAATCCAACTAATGTAGCAACAACTAAATTAGAAATCATTTCACCCGAAAGTCGTGCATCTCTTCCGATAACAACTTTTAAGCGTTGTCCTTTATTTCGATCTTTTAACCACGTTCCATATGCCGCAGCAAATTTGACTGCATCAATTGGTGTTAAACCTTGATCTACAGCTCCGCCGATCGTACCTCTGATACCAGAAATTGATTTAATTAATGTCATTTTTAAGAATTTTAATGAAACTAAAACTTATAAAAAACTCTTTTTGAGTTCAATCATTTTCAAACAAGCAATGGCGCATTCAATACCTTTATTGCCATGAATTCCGCCAGAACGGTCAATACTTTGCTGCATTGTATTGTCTGTAAGGACACAAAACGCAACAGGTATATTGTATTTCAAGTTTACATCTTTGATGCCTTGCGTTGTTCCTTCGCACACGAAATCAAAATGTTTGGTTTCTCCTTGAATTACAACCCCAATAGCTACTAAGCCGTCCACATCTGTGTATTCACATAGGTATTGTGCAGCCAATGGCAATTCAAACGCACCAGGTACAAAGCGAACCAAGATATTTTCTTCCAAGACACCATTTTCCAACAAGGCTTGTTTTGCGCCTTTTAAGAGATTAAGCGTAATTGAATCATTCCATTCAGAAACAACAATGCCGATCTTAAAATCGGCACCATTTGGAACTAAGTCCTTATTGTATTCTGACAAATTGCGTAATGCAGTAGCCATTTATGTTATTTTTTTTCTTTTTTAACGCGTCCGATGTATTTCTCAATCGATTTTTGATTCGCAAATTGAGGAAAATCATCTTTAATTTTCGTGTAACACTCGTTTGCACCTTCTACATTATCATTTTTCTCAGCGTGTAAACCTGCTTTGAACAAATACATAGGTGTAGTGAATTCATTTTCGTCTGCAGCAGCTGCTTCCATGTACAAGTCAAATGCTTTTTTGTAATCTTTCATTTCACTGTAACAATCACCTTGTAAACCAAGTGCCATTGCTTTCACATATGTATCATTTACATCTACTCCACTTAATTCTTCCAATGCTTTTTTAAATTCTCCTTTTGCCATGTATTGACGACCTAAAACGAATTGTGCGTTTTCACCACCAATTTTACCATCGTATTTTTTAACAACACTTTTCAACTCATCGATTGCTAAATCTGTTGAATCTTTAGAAGCATAGTTCAATCCTACCCAGTAAGCATCTTTTGATTTTTCATTTGATGGACCCCAGATAAACTGACGGTACGCCAAGAAAAGAATGATTAAAACAAAGAATCCACCAACAGAATAAACGATTAAACGTGTTTTCTTATTTGAATTAATTTGACTTTTTAAGTCTTTTAAATTGAAGTTTTCGAACATTTTATGCAATTTTTAGCCTTGCAAAAATAAGTTTTTTTTTGATTAAAAAAAGAGATGTGTGTAAAAAGTAGAAAATAGCGTGGTTTTTTACTTTTTAGCAGTCGGAAAAAGAAAATATTTAGTTTAAGTTTTTGCACCTATCCAAAAACAATAAACCAAATATCTTTCACTACTTTTGTATCAATGCATTTACACAGTTTACATCTTGCGAATTTTAAGAATTATGAAGAGGCAACTATTGAGTTGTCGCCGAATATCAATTGTTTTATTGGTTCCAACGGTGCCGGAAAAACAAATATTCTTGACGCTGTACATTATTTAAGCTTGTGTAAATCATACATGAACGTATTGGACCGACAAAACATTCGTTTTGACCAACCATTTTTTTCCATTCAAGGAGTTTGGGAAAAAGACGCGCAAAAAATAGCCATTCATTGTGCCGTAAAAGTTGGTGCTAAAAAAGTCTTCAAACGCAATAAAAAGGAATACGAGAAATTGGCAGATCACATTGGTCAATTTCCAGTTGTAATGATTTCGCCTTACGACCGTGATTTAATTTCTGAAGGAAGTGAACTGCGCAGAAAATGGATGGATGGCATCATCGCACAATTCGACCGAGTTTATTTGGAAAACATTCAACGCTATGCTAAAATCCTGGAACAGCGTAATGCCTTGTTGAAAAACATGTTCCAACACGGACTTTTTGACCGAGAAAGCATCGAAGT
>CANLIL010000044.1 GCA_947491305.1 Flavobacteriales bacterium
CGATAACTGGAAAGCCAGTATTGCTATGATTGGTGGAACACCCGGTTTAATTAATTCTGTTAATGATACGACAGCAGATCAAATTGCTCCGAACATTCAATCCGTTTATGTGAGTGATTCCAATCAACTAACAATCAATTTTTCAGAAGGAATGGATACATTTTCTTTGCAGAATGTTGTCTTCAACTGTTATCCTCCGCTCACTATTGCGCAACAAATCAACCCAAACAATAAACAATTAATTTTAACATTTAATGAGCAATTGTTGGGAAGTCAAAACTATTCCTTTACCCTTGAAAATGCGCAAGATTGTTGGGGGAATACACAACTTTTAACAGCAGCTTTTGTGCGACCTGAAGCACCAATTTTGGGAGAATTAATCGTAAATGAATTGTTAGTGGATCCTAAAACTGGCGGCAGTGATTGGATTGAATTGTACAACAACTCTGATAAAGTAATTGATTTATTCAAGGTACAATTCGCAAATTATGACGATTCCATTGCAAACTTCAAAAAGGTACAAATTCATTATTATTTAAAACCGGCACAATATGCCGTAATAGGGAACGATTCTGCCTTTGTTAAATCAACTTATCCAGCAGCAATTTCAGGTACATTCCTTCAATGTGCAACACCAACTTACAACAATGATTCTGGAACAGTTTACTTGTTTTACGATAGTTTATTACTGGAAAAAATCAGTTATTCCTCGAAGTGGCATTTTAGTTTATTAGAGAGCACAGATGGAGTTGCGCTCGAACGAATCAACCCAAACAACTCCCTCAATGATGAAAACAATTGGCATTCGGCAGCAGAAGCCATTGGATTTGGAACACCCGGAAAAATCAACTCACAAACCTTGAACCAACAACAACTAGGTGATTTTCAGTTATCCTCCAAGACAATCTCACCAGATAACGATGGCTACGAAGATTTTTTACTCATTCATTACCAACTTCTTCAGGGCGGAATGGTGGGCAGCATCAAAATTTTTGACGCGGCTGGCAGGTTAATTAAACAATTAATTTCCAATGAATTATTAGGAACAAGTGGTGAATTTAAATGGGATGGCACCCGCGATAGTGGCGTGAAAGCTACCATAGGAAATTATATCATCCTTTTTGAAGCATTTTCACTTTCAAGTGGTGAAAACTTTACAAAAACAAAAGTGGTAATAGTAGCGGGTAAATTGTAAATGAAATAGTAATAATTGAATTCGTTTGGAAAGTAAACTTATTAATGTATATTTGATAATACTTAATATAAACCGTTAAATTATTTTTATGAAAAACACTCTTATTACAGGGATAATTATATCCTTTATTGGAACCATTCAAGCACAAAACAATGTATTGCCTCTTTCAGGAAATATCGGATTAGGAACACTTCCTAGTTTAGCTCTACCAAATTATAATCTGCACCTTCACGGCACAACCGACTATTTGTATGACAATGCAGCTAATCCAAATCCAGTTGCAAGTATAAATTTATGGAATGAACCAGAAAAACAAAACAATTACACGACCAAAGCAATGGTAAATGCAGGGAAAAGTGTTGCTTTTGGAATGACCAACACTACAACAGGTTTCGGAATAAATGATGGAACTGAATTTAGATTGACCCAAAATAATTTTTCAGTGATCAACAGAGAAAATGGAAATTTTACACTTGGAACTAAAAATGCTTTTATAACTTTTTCAAATGAAAATTCCCGTGTTTGGATTGGTGGGGTTACAACACCAACAAGCCCTTTGTATGCCAAATACAATCTCATTTCGCCAGATAATGGGATGTATATTAAAAGTAGTTCATTAGGGAAATATGGACTAAAAGTTGAGGTGCGTGAAGCCTCAAATGCACTTGAAGTTTATAATACATCCAGTGCATTAAAACAATTTAAAGTGACTGGAAATGGGGAAGTGTTTGCAAGAAGATACACTACAACATTAACTAATATCCCTGATTATGTTTTCAAAGAAGGTTACAATCTTATGTCATTAAATGATTTGAAAATATATGTAAACACCCAACAGCATTTGCCAAATATTCCTTCTGAAAATGAATTCCAAAAAGAAGGAGTAGATATAGGTGAATTAAACCGCTTACTACTTGAAAAAGTGGAAGAATTGACTTTGTACATCCTTCAATTAGAAGAACGCATCTCAAAAATCGAAAAACCATGAAAAAACTAATCTACATCTTTTTCTTCTTTATAATAGTAAGCTGTAAAAAAGATGATTTCTCCAGTACTGGAGGTTATAATTGTGCCAAAGAAAAACCCGTTTCAGCAGATTTTATGATGGGAGAAATCTATGGGGATGAATTTATAGATTTAGATACAGTAGTGATGGATGTTGATTACAATGATGGAAATCCTGCTAATTTCATTAGAGATACCTATAGAACAGTTCATTTTAAAGCAAATTTAGCAGGAGCAAGTTATGAATGGCAAGTTGGAAACAATGGAACTGTAAAAACAAGCAAAGAATTTTCGTTGCTGTTTTCCAACCGTGTTGGGACTATACCTGTTCGTCTAATTGTGCACAAAGCACCCAATAAATATTGTTTTCCAAATGACGATGGCATTGATACTGTTGTACGATATTTAACAGTGGACAACGTAGAACCACATCCACTTTTTGGGGAGTACAAAGGGTACAGTCTTTCCAACCCATCAGAGCAATTTACTATAAAAATAGACACTACACGTTTTAATCAAATTGGATTTGACCCAAATACAGGTAATTATAAATACCATGATGGTATCTATAACTTGCCAAATGGTAATACTGGTTGGCAGAAATTTGGAGGTGGAACAAATTCTGTAGTATGTGATTTTTATCCTGAACCAGATCAATTGCCTTATGATCATGCATATAGTTGTTTTGGAAATTACAAGTACATTTTGGAATCAGATAACTATCCGTTAACTAATAGTGATGAAATGAATTTTAAATATTATACACGTTGTAGGTATTATCCTGAAACCAAAAAAATAGTCATTATCTATTGGTACAGAAAATTAATTACTTACAATACTTTTGGCCCTAAAATGGCAGATGTGTTTATTGGATACAAACAATAATTAAAAAAGAAATTTTATGAAAAAACTAATCTACATCTTTTTCTTCTTTATAGTGGTAAGCTGTAAAAAAGATGATTTCTCCAGTACTGGAGGGTATAATTGTGCCAAAGAAAAACCTGTTTCAGCCGATTTTATGATGGGAGAAATCTATGGGGATGAATTTATAGATTTGGATACGGTTGTGATGGATGTTTACTATAACGATGGAAATCCAGCTAATTATGAAAGAGACACCTATACATATGTTCATTTTAAAGCAAAATTGGATGGTGCAAGCTATGAATGGCAAATTGGAAACAATGGAATAGTAAAAACTGGCAAGGAATTTTCGTTATTGTTCTCATATCGAGTCGGTTCCATACCTGTTCGCTTAATTGTGCACAAAGCACCTAATAAATATTGTTTTCCATTGGATGATGGAATCGATACAGTAGTGAAATTTTTAACGGTTGACAACATAGAACCGCATCCGCTCTTTGGCGAATACAAAGGATACAGCCTTTCTAACCCATCCGAACAATTTACCATCAAAATGGATACTTCACGTTTCAATCAGTTGGGTTTTGAGCCAAATACAGGACATTATATTTTTGAACGTGGCATCTTCAATTTGCCAAATGGAAACACAGGTTGGCAAAAATTTGGAGGGGGAACAAATTCTGTAATTTGTGATTTTTATCCAGATCCAGATCAATTACCTTACAATCATTCAGTTTATTGTTTTGGAAATTACAAATACATATTAGAATCAGATAACTATCCGTTAACTAATAGTGATGAAATGAATTTCAAATATTATACACGTTGTAGGTATTATCCAAAAACCAAAAAAATAATTATTATCTATTGGTACAGAAAATTAATTACTTACAATACTTTTGGCCCTAAAATGGCAGACGTGTTTATTGGTTACAAACAATAATTAAAAAAGAATTTTATGAAAAATTACATACTTATACTTTTTTTGCTCATACTAAGCAAAGGAATAGCACAGAGCATTAACTTTCCAGAGGAAGGATGCCCGATTACAATAATAAAAACAGATCCTAATAATTACACAAACCCAAATGATCCTAATCAAGTAAGAAAATGGAATTGGATGGAAGAGCCATATTATACCTATTATAGGCTTGAAGATGGTTCGCCAGGGATTGCAACGTTATTAATCAATCCATTTTATGACCAAAGCCCTTCTTTAAATACTGTCGATTTTGTCAACCAAGATTACAAAGATTTTCAACCTGCAGATGGTTGGGAATTGTTGTACAAAAAATTTGGTTCTCCTCAACAGGGGATTACGTATCCTTTCTTTGTATTATACAACCGGTATTCAGGAAAAATCAGGGTATTTGTTAACATTACAAATTCTGCAGAGTATACGTTTAATAACTGTGAAATCGCCTTGACTTTTGATAATAATTTCTTGGGTACTAGTGATGAATTAACCCAATCTGCCGTTTTAAATAACTTAGGTGAACATGCTTTTTCTCCGATTGAATTTCAACGCAATGCAACTCACTACAGGTACAACCAAGCATTAGACAATGGAAACCAAAATGGGTATCAATGGATGGTAGCAGATTACAATACCGCATTTGATCCTTGCACGTGTGGTCTTGTAACGAAGTTTTATTTAAGGGTAAGGTTAAAAAATCATGTTAAAATCACAGGAACTATTTTTGGAAATTACAGCACATTATTAGATTCAGATAGCCCATCTAATCAATCAGACGAAATTGGTGGTTTTTGGGGGTCAATTCAAAAATACACAGCTTTTGGGGCAGGAATAATTAATGGTTTGGAAGGTGTTTTGACTTCTGCAAACAAACAATATGATAATGGAGAGAAATTGATAAGCGAGGCTCAAAAATTTGTTAAAAACGCAGATACAGTAGGTGTTTTCACTGCTGATGAAGCTGCTAACATAAATAATAAAATTGGTGAGGTCTTAAAACTTGTACCCTATGTTGGATCAATTTTCACATTAGCTTCCACAGCAATTACTTTTGTAAAAGAAACAATTGATGATTATAATAATTTATCTAATTCTGAAAAAATTAATCAAAGTTTATCATTTACATCAATTGCTGTTCCAAAAATTAATTTGACGATAGATGCAGGTATTAACTATGAATCAAATAGAATCCTTGAAAAATTAATAGTACCAGGTAGTATTGGTTCTAATAATGTTATACATACAAACCCAGTCTATGATAATACGTTGGGTGTTTTTAATTTAATGGAGCAACCAGAATTTATTTATAAAAAATATAATACGCTAAATACTAACTCACCTTTCGGTACTATATATTATCTTGCATTGAATAAAACCCCAAAAATATTATTCAATAATACAAGTGGTCTAAAAATTAAAAATATTGAATATGCGATTGTTTTTGAAAATCAACAATTGTGTTATTTGACTGAAAGTGAAGGGTTATATAACCAAAACACCATGTTAAATCCTTTTTTTCCTGAAAAATTTGGATCTTATTCTCCGGTATTATTAATTCCGAATTTTCAAAATTCAATTTTTCCTTTTATTCCTATTGATACTTTATATAAACCAGAAATTTTAGATAAAGAAAAATATTTTAACAGTATTGGTCTTTTCTCCTTAACAAAGGATTCATTAATAATCCCCCCTTTTTATAATGATAAAATCACATTTTGTGACGAATATTCTAATTCACTTTTTCAAACAGACTTTTTAAATCAATCTTGTGTGTCAAAAAAAACCATTTATAATTTTTCACCCATGAGAAATCCAAAGCTCAAAGTGAAATTAATTTTAGAGCCTATTGAAAAATTAAGTGATTCAAAGGTCGAAGAAGTAGTTCATATATTAACGTTTCCTGGGAATGTTACTACAAAAAACAGTTTTTATACACCAAATTATGATACTATTTTGAAAGAAATAAAATTAAATTTTGATGATCTTTCATTTAATAATCAGGAAAATATAAACACTTTCAAAAACTTAACATTAAAAAATGAAACAGTAAAGACTTCAATTCGGGTATTAAATAGCTTGGTGCTAGATGAGAACGTTATATTTGAAGCAAATAAAAATTATGTTTTAGAAAGTACGGGAACGATAGAAGTTAATAAAACTTTCACGTTACCTAATTCATCAACACTTCAATTGATAGCAGGAAGAGAAATAACCATCAATCCAGAGGCTATAATCAATCCAGAAACTGTTATAATGATTGACAGTACTATTATTTGTAATTGCGAAAAAGAAAAAGATATTTTCCCTACAAATGCTGAAATCGCAGCTTTATGCAACAGCAATAAGTATTATGAACGCTCAAATGGTCCTTTGAAACAGGATGAGGAGGGAATTGACGACGAGAATTTGAGTAGTAAAAACGATATTCTCCTCTACCCAAACCCTTCTGAAAACAGAACGACAATTGAAAGTCAAGATGAAATCATTGGATTGAAAATTTATGATGTATCTGGAAAAGAATTTGAACTAAATCCCTTAGGCACTAAATATAAAATCAATTTAGATTTTTCAAATTTAGAGCACGGTCTGTACTTGATAAACATTCAAACAATCAACCAAGAAGTCACAAAACAATTTGTGAAATTATAATATCAAGGCTGTCATATTTGGCAGCCTTTTTATGTATCTTACTATCCAATCCACAATATAATTAATCAGTAATAACCAAATTATTTAATTAATTTTGAAAGAATTATTGAAAGAATTAATAGCTAAATAAACTAACAATAGCTAAATGGTTTCACCAGGCTCTAAAGGATGGATTAAAAAGTACTTTAATTTGATTGAGAAAGATCAAATTGATATTGCGATTTCTATTCCTGAGAATGAAACCATTGAAACATACATTCATGCGGCGATTGGAAGAACAGGCTTGATTTTCGGTTACCCAACGCGTTTACATTTTGGAAAACAATTAGACGATTCGAAATGGACATCTGAGGAAAAATTAACTGTCATTTTGTTCGAAGCTCATTTGTTGGTTTATTTGGTCAACAAACAAGACAAACCCTTTGATAGCAACGATTTCGTCGATCAATTGGTTGCTTTTTACGGAAAACATAGCTCCTACTCCATTTCAAAATTGTTTACCTTCTTCTTGAAAGATACCAAAGAAGAAAGCATCGAAAACATCTTAAGTAAACGCGTTGAAATCAAAATGAACCTATTAGAAAACAGGTTTTGGGTCAACTACTTGAGCAATGTTTTTAATTATTTTGATGTTATCTTATTTCATCAATTTTTAATCGATCACAACGAACACGATTTTGCGAAATTTGATGAAATGGCACTCAATGCCTTAACAGCTATCACAATGGCTTCTTATGCTGATGGCGAAGTAGATCAAAAAGAAAAAGCGATTTTTGACGTTTGTTTAGCATCGGCCAATTTAACTGACAAAGACCGCGAACACATTCAAGCCATTTTTGAAAAAGGAGCAGATTTTTCAGATTTCACGCCCAATTTAAAGCACAATAGTTTACTGAAACGGTACATTCTTGACATTTCAACGTTTGTGATTTTCTCCAACAGTGATGCGCACAACGAAGAAGTTGATTTCATTCATGAATTGTGCCTCTATTTGGATTTTGACCTTGTTGAAAAGAACAATGCGTATGCATTAACCGAGCAATTTATACTCTCCAACCAAGATAAAATTCCTTTTTTAAATGAAAATTCAACACTTGAAAAAATTTACAGCCGCTTTTCCAAAAGATGGATTAAAATTTTGGGAAGAAACAAAGATAAACTAGCCTTAGAAGTCAAACAAAGCAAAGAGTTGGTTTACTTAATTCGGAAATCTACAACAAAAGAGTTGACGAAAGAGGAAAAAGAATTGGTTAAATCGCAATTTAAAGACATTGTGCGTTCGATGCCATCTTTGGCTATTTTCATGTTACCTGGTGGCGCTTTTTTGTTACCACTTGTATTGAAAATCATTCCAGACTTAATTCCATCTGCGTTCAGAGACAACGAGGTGGAGGATTAGTTTTTCCCACCAACTCCTTAATCAACTTACAGTTCTCTAATGTTGAAAATTGTTCATTTAACACCTTTTGTCGGGCTTGAAATGTTTCTGCACTTACAACCTTGTTTTTTAATCCGATGAAATGCATTTTAAACGATTTTTCATCGTTGGCCAATTGGCAAAATTCATCCAAATCCGTTCCAGTGAGCAATTGATCGTTCATGAGAACATGACCTGAACTTCCCAAACAGGCCAATAATTTTAGTTTAATTCCTGTGTTCATGGCAGAAAAAAGTGTGTGAATATGCGCCTGTTGGATTAATTCGGTCAACTCGTTTTCTGTTGGATTGATGCACAATTGAACCCCCTTTTCTCGACATGTATGCTGCAGTTTTAAACTTGGATTTTTACCCGCAACAATAAAGGGGAAATCAGTTTCTAACAAAGAATCAAGTGTGTGAATGAGCCAAATTGCGGCATTTTCATTTTCTTTGACACTCAAATTTCCGTGAAACAATGCATAACGTTTGGTTGGTTGTTGCAAACTATTTACTGGTGGAATGGAAGCTGGTAATAGAAAAACATTGGAATGGAATTGCTGGAAAAATGATTGATCCGTACTTTTAATCGCTAAAATATATCGTGCCTTTTGAAGAATGGCTTGGTATTTTTTTAATTTGACTTTTTCCAGCCAAAAAAACAATTTCTTGAAAAATGAATGCGCTGCTTGAAGTCCGCCATAATATTCGTGCTCAATGTTGTGCATGCGAACCATGGTGCATCGCTCTGCCAACTTCGGATGTTCCAAGTAATAACAGGTATGCAAACCTTCAAACAATATTGGGGCATCGTCGTGCAATAAGTTGTTCAGCAATGTTTGATTGATACGCGATTGAACAATGTAAGGACGACGAGAGAACAAGTTTATAAAAGATGTTGCTCGTTTGTAATAAATAACGGTTGCCAATTCTTCTAAGGCTGCTTGCCGACCTCTTCCGTATTCAAAAACGTGAAGTGTTATATTAAATCCTAACGCTTTCAATGCTTTTATGCGGTAAAAAACATCAATTGCTCCGCCATAATCTGCCGGAAAAGGAACATCAAAAGTTACAATATGTATGTTTTTATTCTCCGGCATAAATTCGATTTAAAACAACTTTTTCGTGCTCCCAATTTTCTAATTGTGCAGCATTTTTACAATTTTCTTGCTGTTGGTGAAGTAATTCCGAATCAGATTGATAGCGCTGAATGGCATGTGCAATAGTTGAAGGTGTTAATTCACTTAAAACTGTTCCAATTTCATACTGCTCTACCAGTGTTTTTACTTCCAAAATTGGTGTGCAAATGATGGGAGTTGTCGCATGCATGTAATCAAACACTTTATTGGGTAATGAGTTGGCGTAATTCACATTGGTCGCTTTGTCTAATGTTAATCCAACAGAAGCATAATGCGTGTAATACATCATTTCAGCATACGGTCGTTTTCCAAAAAACAATACTTTTTCTGTCAAAGCATGATCTGTAACGTATTGTTTTAATTGTGGAACAACATCGCCGTCACCAACAATCATCAAAACTACTCCTTCGCACAATGCAAGTGCTTGCACCGCTTCTTCTGCTCCGCGATCGATGTTGATGCCTGCTCCTTGCAAAATCACTAAAAATTTACCCTCCGGAATGCCTAAATGTTGCTTCGATGGCACTTCTATAGGTTGCCACATCGGAGAAATGTTTCGCACAACTTCCACTTTCTTTTTGTATTTGTCCGCATACATTTTTGCAATCGACGCATTGACCGTATACACCTTTTTAAGCTTAGGGAAAATCCAAATTTCAATCGATTCCCAAATTTTTTGAACTTTAGGACGATTAATTAATTCGGGTACTTCAGTGAAATATTCGTGCGAATCATAGACTAAATCTACTGAAGGTTTAAACTTTGTCAGCGCATAGCAAGGCAACAAAGTGTCTAAATCGTTTGAAACAATGAGGTGTTGTCGCTTGAATAGCAAATACAAAAACAAGCGAATGGAGAATTCGGCATAAAATGCTGGTCCTTTGTCAAACCAAAGCGGCAAACGTTTTGTGGTGTAATTTCTATTATTTAAGGGCAAACTGAATTTTCTTTTTCGCCCAACTAAGGTAACGTCAAATCCTTTTTCTACTAAGAAATTACATACTTTATCGACTCTATTATCTGTCAATAAATCGTTGGTTACACAGACAAATGCTTTCTTGTTTTTTTTCATCTGTTTAAAATAATGGACATTTTAACGTTCCTGTATTTTCTGGTACACAACCCGAAAATATCAAGGAAATTTCATGCGAACTTCGTGCTTGATTGTTGATTGCCGACAAAATAATATCAGCAGAATAATTGACTGTAAAACGTGGATTTATTTTAACACCAGCAAATAGTATGACTGCATCCGTATTTCTCCAACCTAAACCAAGGTTCATCCGTTTTTGAAAATCAAACATTCCTTGAATGTCAATAGCTACAGGTCCAGCTGGCGGAATTTTTAACAATGCAGCAGGTAATAGCGTTATTTTGTCCGTTAATTTTACACGTGTTCCTGCATACAATAGGGTATGAAGTCGAAAACGTGAATCCGTTCCAAAATCTGTCCAACGACTGCGCAACAAATTATTCAAAACAAGACCAATGTAATAATTTTCACCATTCCACCAAGCACCAAAACTAGCATCAGGAAGTGTAAGAGAAAGTTCTTTTGAAATAGTTGGATCTGGTGCAATCGTAGTTGATTTAGACGGATCGTAACCTATCTGAATCATGCCAGCATTTATGCCTAAAGAAAGACGTGTATTCTGTGAGAAATTAAAATGCGCTGCATAAGAAATGCCGTAACGATTCGTGAAATAAGGCCCAATTTGATCCGCCTCAAAACGAATCCCAAAACCTTGTCGCGCACTTAAAAAATGAGTTCTTTTTGCTGGCAAAGGCAGGGATAAATTAAAAAATCCACTTTTAGGAGCGCCATCGAAACCAACCCACTGCATTCTAACTAAAGAGTGAACCTCTAAACAATTTTTTATGCCTGCATGAGCTGGATTCAACGCAAAATGATTGGTTGACCATTGAGAATACTGTGGCATTTGCTGGCTGAAAAGCGAACAAGAAATAACTATAAATAAAATGAATGTAATCAGTTTATTCATCGCACTAGATTTATATAACCTTTCAAAATTTCTTTTGATTCGTCCCGTAACTCAATAATGTAAAAATAAACCCCTTCAGCAGTTCCATTTCCATCCCACTCTTTTTTCTTCGTGTAGCCAATGGATTGATAGACTTCTTGCCCCCAACGACTGAAAATCTTTACACTGCAATTTGGGTAGTTTTCTATTCCTACAATTTCCCAAGTGTCGTTTACACCATCATTGTTAGGTGAAAAAGTTGTTGGAATGGTCAATTTTTGAGTAACCGTTATCGTTACACTAGCTTGCGCAGAACAACCATTTTCTTGCGCTGTAAGCGTATAAGTGGTAGTTGTTGAAGGCGTTGCAATCGGTTGTAAACTTGTTGGTGCGCTCAAAGCAGTTGTAGGTGACCAACTATAACTCGAAGCCGTTGTTGCTCCTTGTAATTGCACACTGTTTCCTGCTAAAATTGATTGATTAGAACCCGCTGTGACAGGAATTGTTTGAACCGTAATTGGAGCAGTTTGAGATGTGATGATTTCTTTACAAAGTAAAAAACAAGCTGTTTGAACAGAAAGAACATCGCCTTGATTCAAATTACTCGATTGAAAAGTTGGTTGAGAGGTGGTCGCAGCTAATGTTCCATTGATGAACCATTGATAGGTTGAACTATCTGGGCAATTTGTAACAGAAGCAGTTGCCGTAAAAACAGCTCCTTTGCAAATAGTAGCGCTTGCTGGAGAAATTGAAATTGTTGGTTGAATACGATCTACAGAAGTACCAGAAATTGTTAAATCAAACGTCGCTTCAGCTGGAAGTAGCGCCCCACCATTTCTGTCACCAGAAACAACAACGTAATATGTTGTGTTAGGCGTTAAACTGATGGCTGAAATTGAAAATGCATTCATCCCGTTGGAAACACAATTCCCAATCTGAGTGTAAGAAGCTGCATTACATGGCAAACTAGTAGCAATTAAAGCAGCTTGCAAAATCGACCCTTGATTGGGATTGCTTTGAACGAGTATGTTTGAAAAATTAAGTAAAACAGACCCACCAAGCGCATTGGTGGTAAATTTTAACCAAATTGTATTTCTTGAAGGGAAGCAAAAGGTGAAATCATCTTCGCAACCACCGCAAACCGTCTTATTGGCACCAATATTGTTGAGTGTATAGGTTACATTCGGACAAATTTCTTTTGCTGAAACACACTCGTTATATACTTCTTGAGCAAGTATTAAATGACTAATAAAAACAAGAATAATCGTGGGTAAAAATCGCATAAAATCTAATTAAATTTAGAACAAAACTACAATTACTAAAATAAAAATGGCAAATTTATTGAGCTTAAAAACGAAGTTGATTAAATTTGGCATATAATTTAGTTGATGAAACGTTCAAGAGTAGCATTAATTGTATGCTTTCTTTTAATGATAAATTTAAAAAAATATTACGATGAATAAATTACTACTTTTTTTTAGCATTGTTTTCTCTTTTAGTGTTTTTGCTCAGAAAGTTGATTACGATCATACGTCAAAATGGTTCTTAGGTTTTAATATTGGTGGCGCTTGGCAAACTACTGATGTAACCAATAAAACCAACTTAGGATATGGCTTAACACTGGGAAAATCATACAACTACGATTATGGTCGTATTTTATCGTTTGACATTAGAGCGCGTTATTTAACCGGAAAATGGAGAGGACAAGATTTTGACACAACAGATTTAAGTAATTACACCATTTCAAACGGCGTTTTAACCGACTATAAAAACATTTACGGATTTACCATCAATAATTTCGAAACGACGGTTCATAGGTTAGGGTTGGAATTGGTGATTCATGCAAATTCTTTCAAAGATCGAACCAACATTGATCCTTATATTTTTGGTGGAATCGGCTTGACTTGGCACCAAACGTATGGTGATATTATTGACTTTACAAGTTCACAATCAGGTGGTTTGTATAATTATGACCCGTCAATTACTTACACGCAAACTGAACTTACAACTTTGATGGATGGAATTTTAGATACACCATTAGACGGATCAACCTTAGACAAATTTCGTGTTGGATTCATGCCAAGTTTAGGCTTTGGTCTAGGCTATCAAATTGGAAAATATACCACATTTGGTTTTGAACATAAAACGACTTTTACTTTGATCGATGATTTTGATGGATACAGCAAAACGAGTAAATACAATGATATTTATCATTACACCTCGCTTTACCTTAATTTTAGGTTTAGAACAAACAACAATGTTGCTAGTAACACAACGAATTCAAATACCAATAGTTCAGGAAAAATAGACACCTATACAACAGGCTCAAACGCTTGTCCAAAACCAACCATTCGTTTAGTATATCCAAGTGCTGCAAGTACATCCAATGTCAAAACGGAAACGTATCAAGTATCTACTGAAATTTCAAACATTACTTCCATTGAAGACATTGTATTCACGCAAAATGGAACGCGTAATCAAAATGGTCAATACAACGCGCAAACACGTCGATTCACTGCTACTGCATTTTTGACTCCTGGAATGAACACATTTGAAGTAAGCGCTAAAAATCAATGCGGTGATGCTAAAAGTAATTTTGTAATCAACTACACTCCTTGCTTATCGCCAATAGTAAGTTTTACAAATCCTCAAATCGCAAATGGTTCAACTGAAATCATAAACTACACACTTACAGCCATTGTATCCAACATACAAAACGGGCAGTTAACAATTAAGCACAACAACTTTAACATTACAAATTATAACTACAACGCTACTTCAGGGCTTGTGCAAGCAACAGTTTCATTAACCCCAGGAAATAATACGTTCTTTATTGCCGGAAAAAACGAATGTGGTGAAGCAACACAAACTTCATCAATCAACTATACTTTTTGTGCGGCTCCAATCATCTCTTTCATTCAACCAACAGTGGATGGAACAACTGTTAATTCAGCTGTTTATAATTTAAATGCATTGATACAGAATGTCAATAATGGTACAATTGTACTTCAGTTGAATAATAAAACAATTCCAAATCCAAGCTTTAATAAAAATACGGGAACCTTGCTTGCAACATTAAATTTAGTGGTAGGAATCAATACCATTACAATTAAAAGTACCAATAGTTGTGGCACAGATACGAAAACAATCACCATCGATTACCGCCGATGTCTTACGCCGCAAATTACCTTGGTTAACCCAAGTAATACAATCACAACTGCCCTCAACCAAGCATTCAACTTAAGTGCATTGGTGCAAAATTCTACGAACATTACCTTAACCAACAACGGTAGTACAATCAATTATAATTTTAACAACCAAACAGGTTCATTGCAAGCAGCTACAACTTTAAGTCAAGGTGTAAATACGTTTGTTATCACTGCAAACAATACTTGCGGAACAGATGTGGAAACGTTCACGGTGAATTACAATCCGTGTACTGCTCCTCAAATAACATTAGTGAACCCAAGTAATTCGATCTCAACTGCCCTCAATCAAGCTTTCAACTTAAGTGCATTGGTGCAAAATTCTACGAACATTACCTTAACCAACAACGGTAGCACAATCAATTATAATTTTAACAGCCAAACAGGTTCTTTGCAAGCAACTACAACTTTAAGTCAAGGCTTAAATACCTTTGTCATAACAGGAATCAATACCTGCGGAACTGATGTGGAAACGTTCACGGTGAATTACAATCCGTGTGTTTTACCTCAAATTTCATTGGTGAATCCTATGAATTCAAATTCAACAGTTAGTAATCAAGCTTTTAATTTAACTGCTTTGGTGCAAAATTCAACCAACATTACCTTAACGAAAAACGGAAGTACGATCAATTATAATTTTAATAGCCAAACAGGTTCATTACAAGCAGCTACAACTTTAAGTCAAGGTGTTAATACGTTTGTCATAACAGGAATCAATACCTGTGGAACAGATGTGGAAACATTTACATTGAACTTCACATCTGCACCATGTGTGGCTCCGCAAATAACAGTTGTAAATCCAAACCAAACGCCATTTGTAGCAGATAATAACCCCTTTAATTTTTCCGCTATTGCATCATCTTTAACAAATGCTACGGTAACGTTGACTCAAAATGGAAATGCTGTGACGAATTTGACCATTAATCAAACTACTGGTACAATTCAAAAAAATTGCATGTTAATTTCAGGAAGTAATGTTTTTGTGTTAACCGTTACAAATGCATGCGGAAGAGATTCAAAAACGATAGAAATAAATTACAATCCGTGTTTAAAACCCGTCATTAATTTCACTTTACCAAATGGCACAACAGTCAACAACAGTCAATTTAATCTCACAGCTTCCATTCAACATTTCACGCAAATTCAATATAAAATCCAAACAAATACAACGCAAGAAGGGATCGAATTTACCCACAATGGTCAAACTAGCTATGATTATACCTACAACAGTGAAACGGGTGCTTTTTCAAGTAATGCAACATTGATTCCAGGATTGAACACGTTTGTTTTAACAGTTACAAATCCATGTGGTACAACAACTGCTACTTTTACAATAAATTACGTGATTTGTAATAAACCAACCATAACAGCTGTTCAAGTATCTAAAAATTCAATAAATGTAAGTGATTCAATTTATAATTTCAAAGCTTATTTAACAGGTATAAGCTCAAAACAAAATTGTCAATTGAAATTAAATAATCAAACTACCAATGTTTTTGATTTTAACACGACAACTAATTTATTATCAGCTACATTTAAATTGAAAAAAGGATTGAATCAATTGTATGTTAAAGTAACGTCGAATTGTGGTGAAGAAATTCAAAACTTTTCAATCAATTACACACCATTAAAACCGGTTGTAACGCCTATTCGGCCTAAACCTAGTTTACCAGAAACGAAACCTACAACACCTGAATCAAAACCTCCTGGAAGAGGATCTGGAAGAAACAAATAATGAATTAATAATAAAGTAAATCAATATAATACGTCGAGAAATTTTTAAAAATCAATTGATCTAATTATATTCGCACCCTTAAATAATAGAGAAAATGGCAATTATTGGAAAAATTCGTGAAAAATCAGGTTTATTAGTAATCATTATTGGGATTGCTTTGTTGGCTTTTATTTTAGGTGACTGGAGAAAAACAAGCTTTGGTTCAGAAGAACAAATTGGATACGGAACAGTGTATGGTGAAAAAGTTGACTTTAAACGTTTTGAAGAAAACAGTGCTAAATTTCAAGAACAGGATCGCCAGCAAGCACAACAACAACAAAAAGAATATACGCAAGTTGAACAAGATGCTTCTATTGAAAAAGCATGGAATTATTTGACTGAAACAATTCTTTTTGAAAAAGAATATGATGCATTAGGTATCGACGTTAGTGAAAATGAATTTGATTCATACTTGTATGGCCGTGATGGTTTTCAAGTTATGCCTGAATTAGTGCAAGGATTTACAGACCCAAAAACTGGATTATTCAACGAAAAAATGTTGCAAAAAAGAATCCAAGAAATGGAAAGCTCTAAAGATCCAAAAGTTCAAAAACAATGGGAAGACAGCAAAATATACTATACGGACAGAAGAAAGCAAGAAAAATATTTCGCACTTGTAAACCAAGGTTTGTATGTGACAAAATTAGAAGCACAAGAAGAATATTTAGCTGCTAAAGAAATCAAAAGTATCTCTTATGTTGTAAGAAGATACAGTGAAATCGATGATAAAGATGTAAAAATCAAAGATGAAGCGTTAAAAAATTACTTCGAAGAACATAAAAGCGATAAAAAATATGCCAATTTAACAGCTTCACGTGAAGTGCGTTATTTTGATGTATTAATTCAACCTTCGAAAAGAGATTCAATGGCGTTTGATAAGTTATTAAATGGATTGAAAGCTGGTTTCCTTTCAGCTGCTAATGATTCAAATTTCATTATGGAAAATAGTGATATTAAGTTTTATTCTTCAACGAAAATCGCCACTGCAGTTCCAGAGAATAATGAAAAAGCACAAAAATTCCAATCGTACCCAATGACAATGGATACTGTTTTCAAAACAGCAAAAATTGGTCAAATTGTTGGACCTTACACCATTAAAAACAACGTAGTAATTTCAAAAGTTTTAGGTTTTACACCAGCTAGATTAAAAGCACGTCACATCTTGATTTCAACAAACCAATCTAAAGATGCTAAGATTATTGCTGCGAAACAAAAAACAGCTGATAGTCTTGTTAAATTGGTAAACAAAGTAAATTTCGAAGAATTTGTGAAGAAATTTAGTGAAGATCCAGGATCTAAAGACAAAGGTGGTGTTTATGATAATTTCATTGAAGCAGATATGGTTGAACAATTTTCAACATTCTGTGCAACAAAACCAATTGGTACGATAGGGGTTGTTAAAACTGATTTCGGTTTCCACATCATTGAAGTAATGGAGCGCGATGCAAATTACTACCCAGTTGTTGCGAATGTTGTAAAAGCATTCAAACCAAGTCAAGAAACAATTGATTACAAAGACGGTGAGGTTTATAATTTATTGTACAAATTACAAGCCAAAATTGGCCGTAAAGCAACAATGAAAGGTAAAATCGAAGCATTTGACACCATTGCACAACGCGCAGGATACTATGCTCGTCCAGTTACAATTGAAGAAAATGGACCAAAATTAAATGGCTTTACAACGCCATTCGCTGAAGACAAAATTTTAAAATTAGCATTTGATGAAAGTGCGTTAGAAGGAGATTTAGTTTCATCACCAATCAAAGACAAAGACAAATATGTAATTGCAATGCTTTCATCTATCAAAACAAAAGGTGAACCAACCTTTGAAAATGTGGAAGAACTAATGAAACGTGATTTGATTGAAGAGAAAAAAGCTGAACGCTTTACAAATCAATTATTGAAAGACAAATCAATGACAGCTATGGCTAAACGATCAAATTCAGAAGTTATGAAAGCTGAAGTTGTTTTTGCTAACCCTCAAATTGCAGGTGTTGGATTTGAACCTGAAGTAGTAGGTGCTTTATTTTCTGGATTGAAGCCAGGACAAAAAACATTGCCATTAAAAGGGAAAATGGGTGTGTATGTCATTCGAATTGACAAAGCAACGAAAGCTCCGGCAACTGCATCTTACAAAACTGAAAAAGAACAATTGTTAAATGCATTGAAAGGAAACGTTCAAGGATTGGCATTAAATGGTTTAAAGAAAAAAGCTGATATTGTTGACAATCGTCGTTTCTTAAAAGCAGGAATTAGAAGATAATCAACTTCAAATAATATTAAAAGGTGTCAATTATGGCACCTTTTTTTTGTCTCTACTATTTTGTACTTTTGAAACATGAGCGAATTCTCAATTATTATAACTGCTGGTGGAATTGGAAAACGGATGGGCACAACACTTCCGAAACAATTTCTTGAAATTGGTGGCAAACCAATATTAATTCGAACGTTGGAAGTTTTTCACACATTTGATTCATCGGCGCAATTAATCATTACACTTCCAAATGAATGGAGAGAATATTGGAAAGAACTATTACTTACGTTCAATTGCACCATCCCGCATGAAATTGTAGACGGCGGAGAAGAACGCTACCATTCTATTAAAAATGCCTTAAGCAGCTGTTCTGGGACTTACGTTGCCATTCACGATGGTGTTAGACCTTTTGTTTCTCAAACAACTCTAGCAAATTGTTTTGAAGGCGTTAAAACAAAACATCAGGTTGTTCCCGTACTTTCAATCAATGATTCCATTCGGCAAGTTGTTGGAAACCAATCACACGCAGTTGATCGCAAACAATTTTTCCGCGTTCAAACGCCACAATGTTTTTTAAAAACAAGCTTAGAAATAGCTTATAAACAAGCATTTCACAAGCAAATTACAGACGATGCATCGCTTGTCGAACAAGCAGGATTCCCAATTTACATGGTCGATGGAAATGAAGAAAACATCAAAATCACCTCACAAATTGATTTAATTCTTGCAGAAGAAATTGCAAAAATTTAACAGACTTAACTTGTAATGCCAATAATTTCATCTTTTTTAACAAAGTATTTCCCTTAATATCAACTATCTTTGTTTTTTTAAATTCTACATGAAAGTTACAGAACATTTAAAACAAGCGAAAGAAACATTGTTTTCGTTTGAAATTTTACCTCCATTAAAAGGGAAAAGTATTCAATCAATTTATGATGGAATCGACCCCTTAATGGAATTTAAACCGCGTTTTGTAAATGTTACATATCACAGAGAAGAATTTATTTACAAAGAACGTGAAAATGGTCTTTTAGAAAAAATTGCCATTCGTAAACGCCCTGGTACAGTTGGTATTTGTGCCGCAATCATGAATAAATACCATGTAGACGCTGTACCTCATCTAATTTGTGGTGGTTTCAATAAAGAAGAAACAGAAAATGCTTTGATTGATTTACAATTTTTGGGAATTGACAATGTACTTGCTTTAAGAGGTGATCCCGTTAAAACGGAAAATGCATTTAAACCTCACCAAGACGGACATAGTTACGCTGTAGAATTAATTCAACAAATTGCCGAAATGAATAAAGGCAATTACATGATGGATGATATAAAATTAGAACCTACTTCATTCTGCATCGGTACAGCAGGTTATCCAGAAAAACACTTTGAAGCGATGAACCTTTCTACAGATTTACTTTATTTAAAAGCAAAAGTAGATGCTGGAGCAGAATACATTGTAACACAACTATTTTTTGACAACCAAAAATATTTTGATTTCGTTGAGGCTTGTCGCGCAACTGGAATAAATGTGCCGATAATTCCTGGATTAAAACCTATTAAATCACTTAATCACATTACATTTTTACCAAAATTTTTCAAAATTGATTACCCGGAAGCGTTGTCAAAAGAATTATTGAAATGTAAATCAAATGCTGCTGTTGAAGAACTTGGAATAGAATGGGGAATTCAACAATCGAAAGAATTAAAAGCAGCAAATGTGCCTTGTATTCATTACTATACGATGTCTAACTCGAAAGAAGTAAAGGCTATTGCATCAGAAATTTTTTAACTAAACGATTATGAAATTATTTTTATTATTAAGTTGTATCATTTCAATAAGTGCAGTTATTGGACAAACCAAAGACTTGCATTTAACAAATGCACTTATTGTTGGTCAGATGGAAAAAGCGGAAGATCGCTATACCCTTGAAATAAATTTAGCTGAACTATTCGTTAATAACGGAATAAAAGCAAACCCTTCTTTGAATATTTTAAAAAGCGGAAATGAATTAGCGCTTTTAGCAAATGATTCCTTGACTGCTATTGTTAAAAATAAAGGATATGACACCTATGCCTTGATTTCTGTAAGAGGATACGATAACAGTTTTAAGAAAACTTCGCACAAAGATCCTCTTGTTATAGCGTTAAGTGCAGGTAACTTATTTCCAATATACCGCGATGAAATCGCATCCGTAACTTTTGAAATTCTATTCTACCGCAACGGTCAATTTATAGGATCTGACTTAATCAAATGTGGAAATGTCTCAACTAGAGATGGCGTTTTGAAAAAATTCAGAAAAAACATTACCAAAAAAATTCAAAAAAACTGGAAATAACTGGAAAAAATTAACGTTGATTATTCAGTAGTTTAGCAACGTATTTACCGATAATATCGAATTCTAAATTAACAGTATCTCCAACTTTAAGTGTGTGAAAATTCGTGAATTCATATGTATAAGGTATGATACAAACCGAAAATTCAGTTTCTAAAGAGTCAACAACTGTTAAGCTTGTTCCATTGATGGTGATTGAGCCCTTTTCAACTGTAATATGTTCCGGATGTTTGGAATAATGAAACGTGTATTTCCAGGAACCATTTTGATCTTCAACCTTCTTGCATAGTGCAGTCGTATCGACATGACCTTGAACTATGTGCCCGTCTAAACGGCCATTCATTTGCATACAACGCTCTAAATTAACTTTTGTTCCGACATTCCAAATCCCTAAATTGGTTTTTTGAAGTGTTTCTGAAATTGCTGTTACAACATAAAAAGGTGAAGTAATTGAAACAACCGTCAAACAACAACCATTGTGCGCAATACTTTGATCAATTTTCAGTTCATCGGTAATGGTTGATTCTACTGTAAAATGAACGTTTTCAAATTCCTTTTCAATTGAAACGATGGTCCCAATTTGCTCTACAATTCCTGTAAACATATCTGTAATATTTTGACAAAGATAAAGCTCTATGATTAAATCTTTGAATTATTCGTTATTATATTTAACTTAAACAACTAATTGATTTGATATGTTTTACTTACGATTCTTTTTTCTGTTAATAATATGTTCATCTTGTAACGTTGTAAAAATATATTCAAATTTTACAACTCGAAAATTATCTCGAAATTCCATTAAAAATTACGATTATGAAACACCGGGATTTCAACTAAACTATTGGAAAGGAGGAGAAGGGCCAGTAATTATATTATTACATGGTTTTGCTGGAAATGCTCAATTAACATGGAAAAATGAACTATTAGCTTTAGCTAAAACCCATACAGTAATTGCCCCAGATTTATTGTGGTTTGGAAAAAGCAACGCTACACTTACACCGAATTTAAACAATCAAACCATTGTCATAAAACAGCTATTAAACCATTTAAAAATCGATACATTTTCTGTTATTGGTCAAAGTTATGGTGGATTCTTAGCGCTAAATCTTGCCTTAAACAATCCGAAAATTGTTAAAAAGCTTTGTATTGCTAATTCTCCAGGAAACACGTTTAACAAAGAAGAATTAGAGAATGTTGCGAAAAAATATAAGGTTGATAATGTATCCGATTTATTTGTATTTAAAGAAGCCAAATACCTCCAACGATTATATGACTTGGCAGCTTTTAAAAAACATAATTTACCAGTTTTTTTAGCGAAACAACTTTTTGAAACCTATTTTAATCAGCACCATTCAGAATTAGTAAAATTGATGCTAAGCTTGCAAGAAGAAAACAATTCATTAGAAAAAAACAACTCCTTATGGCCTATCAAATCTTGTGTGATTTGGAGTGAAAATGATGAATTATTTTCGTTAAAAGAAGGACAAAAATTTGCCTCGTCCATTCACGCTGATTTTCAGTCAATTAAAAATTGCGGGCATGGAGCACAGCTTGATCAGCCTAAATTATTCACAAATGCAATTGTCGATTTCTTTAATCATTGACATCTAAAGCAATTAATTTATACGTTGTACCTTTGGCTAATATTTCACGCTGATATTCTCCCGACAATTGACGACAAAGCGTATGAATTAATTGTATTCCAAAACTATTCTTTTCTTGTCCATTTTTCCAACTACCATTGTCCGAATAAATGACATTAATTCGCTGCTCATTTTTTACAAAATCTATTGAAATAAAGCCCTCATTTTTAAACGCATGTTTTAAAGAATTTGAAACTAATTCTGAAATTATTAAGGCTAAAGGGACAAATGATTTTGTGCCAATGTAGTCAATTTCTGAAGTAATTTTTAATTGTACAGGAATATTAATACTTAAAGATGTTATCAAATCAGCAATTAAAGTATT
>CANLIL010000045.1 GCA_947491305.1 Flavobacteriales bacterium
ACTAAACAATGTTATCGATTCCATTAAAGAGCGTTTAATTGCTTTGGGTAAATACCATCCAAGTACAACAATTGTTAACGGTCCAGATCGCCCTGGTGATATCCGCGATTCGTTGGCAGATATTTCATTCACAGAAAAAGCGCTCAATTATACCAATCCAATATTATTTGATGAAGGAATGGATAGTTATTTGGATTCATTGTTTGGCGAATAAATGTAAATTAATAATTAATTTTCGATTCAAATGAAGTTATAACTTGTGAAATATTAAATAGATAACAAGAGCCAATACTTTTATAACTTCATTTATTAGTCGACTTAAAAAGATAAATTATTTTATTTAGATTGTATGTATAAATTAATAAAAAGTTATCAAGAGTCTGATTTTTTTCGAAATGCTTTAAAGCTGATTTCAGGCACAATGATTGCTCAGATTATCAGTTATGCAATCTCACCCATTATTTCCAGAATTTATTCAACAGAAGACATGGGCGATTTTGGTTTATACTCCAGAATAATTGCTTTTATTTCTGCGATAGCGATGGCTCGATTTGAATTATCTCTTCCTTTACCTAAAAATGATTCCCATTCTTATTTGTTGTTTCGATTGGCTATAAAAATTGCACTTTACACCTTTGGTATATGTTTTATTATTGGATTAGTGTATCTATTTATAATGCCTTTTTCATACGCGCTTTTATTCTTTGTTTTAATTACACTTATAAGTTCAGTTTTTTTAATTCTAATTAGTTTAGGAACTAATTGGGCAATTAGAAAGAAAAATTTTTCTGTTATTTCTCGATCAAGAATTTCAAATTCAGTATTCTCAAATGGTTTTCGACTATTATTTGGATTAATTGGTTTTGGTAGTATTGGATTATTGTTTTCTAGTTTATTGGGTTACATATTATCTTCAATAGGATTCATAAAGATTTTTTTTGTTGACAGAGTTTTTTTTAGAAGTTATAAATCAAAGAAAAAAACACTTGTTTTAGTAACTGAATACAAAGATTTGCCATTAATTAATCTTCCGCATGTATTGACTGATTTAGGGAGAGATTTATTAATAGCTTTTTTAATCGTTTATTTTTTTGGAAAAAACTACTTTGGGTCTTATACGTATTCCATTATGATTTTAAGCCTACCAATCGCCTTAATTGGTCAAGCTATTGGCCAAGTTTTTTTTAATAAATGCTCAGAATTAATAAATATTGGTCGTTCAGTCTACCCGCTATTAAAAAAAACATTGCTTATATTATTAGTATCAGCGATTCTACCGTTTACAATTTTATTCTTTTTTGGAAGAGATATTTTTTCATTTGTTTTTGGAGCTAATTGGGATTTAGCAGGTTATTTTTCAGAAATTTTAGCTGTTGGCACTTTTTTTAACTTTATAATTTCTCCGCTTTCAAATCTACCAATTGTTCTTAAAAAGCAAAAACAATATTTTGTTTTAGGCTTAGTTTCTACAATCATTCAAATTTTCATCATCGGTGTTTTGCCAATGATAATAGGCACATCTGATAAATCATTTATTATTCTAATGTGGTCAATGTCAATTTCTCAAGCAATATTATTAATTATCACAACTTTTATTTTTCTTAATTATGCAAAAAATAAGTAGTTATATTTATTCATTTATTTCTCGTTTTATTCAACGTTCTTTTAGTATTGTTGCAAGGCCAAGAATGCGCTATTATAAAAAAAACTTTCAAAACAATACAGTTGAAAACCTACGTATTAGTAACACAACTTTTATTGATCATAAACAACATTTATTCTTAAAAAGTAATACCTATATAGGCCACTTTAATTTTATCGAAGCTTCTAATAGAATTGTTATTGATCGTGGTTGTCAAATCACATCGCATGTAACAATTTCTTCACATTCTAGTCATCATTCAATTCGACTATATGGAATTAACTTTGGAGAAGTTCAGGAGCATATTGGATACGTAAAAGGAGAAGTTCATATTGGAGAATTTTCATTTATTGGACCACATGTTGTAATTATGCCAAATACAGTAATCGGTAAAGGATGTATTGTAAAAGCATTTTCATATGTTAAAGGAGCGTTTCCTGAATTTTCAATCATAGAAGGAAATCCGGCTAAAGTTATTGGTGATGTTAGGGAAATTGACAATTCATTTTTAGCAGAACATCCAGAATTGAATCACTACTACATGAAATAAAATACGTATGAAATTCAAATTCTTACTTAAAAACATCCTAACACCAACTGGAAAAGTATCAATCAGCATAGGTAATTCAGCTACGGCAAATAAGTTATTGAACTATTTTAATTCGCGTTCGTGGAAAAGAGGGTTTATCAAGCTGAAAAAATATAATATTTCGTTGTTGCCAATTGTTCAGTTTAAATCAGAAGATGCATACATAACTTCCGTAAATGGAAAAAATTCAGCAGCTTATTTTTCAAGACGTTGTTCTAAATTGGGGTATACTTTTCAGACATTTAATCCAAATCATGCGATTGATGCGATCTTTGAAATAAATACTTCCTCAAGTGAAAGACAAGGCCGTTCAATGGAAGAAAGTTACAAGAAATTAGTTTCGGAATGGCCATGCGATGAAATTCATAAATGGTTCGGGATTTATTCTAGTGATGGGAAATTGGTAGCGTATGTTTGGACTTATATCGTCGGAGAAATGGTTTTGATCAATCGAATTCTTGGTCATGGTGATTTCTTAAAAGATAATATTATGTATTTGTTAATGACAAGCGTTGTGAGTGAATTTATTCAAGTAAAAGAATCGAATTTCATCATGTACGATACATTTGGTCAAGTTGAAAATGGACTTGTTTTGTTTAAAAAACGAATTGGTTTTAAACCGTATACTGTAAACTTTAAACGATGATAAAAACAATCTTTAATCGCATTAGACTCGATTATTTTCTAAGAAATAGAATCAATGAATACGAACATTTGATTAAAACGGCTTTAGACAAAGGTTTTGAAATTATGCCGCATAGTCAATTTTACGATTTAGTAAAGAAAAATGAAATAGGCTCACGTAAAATAGTAATGATTCGACAAGACATTGATCAAGATCCTAATTATTGTAGGGAATGGTTGCGCGTTGAAAAGAAATACAAGATTCATACGTCTTATTATTTTCGTTTGTGCACAAAACATATTCCGATTATGAAAGAGATTTTGGATTATGGCTCAGATTGTGGATATCATTACGAAGAGTTAGCAAGCTATGCTAAAAGAAATCACATAAAATCAGCTTCTGTTTTAATGAATCATTTTGATGCTATTAGAAAAGAATTTAGCAATAATCTACAACATCTTGAAGCAGAATTAGGTCAGAAAATTCATTACATTGCGAGTCATGGGGATTTTGCCAATCGAAAGCTTAAAATGCCTAATCATACCTTTATTAATCGAGAAGTATTGGACGATAATGGTTTGATTTTCGAAGCATATGATAAAGAATTTTTAGAAAATTATTCCATTAATATTATGGACGCTGGAGGTCCTAAATTTTATAATGGTCCAGTTTCTCAATTAGATGCTTTAGATCAGTATCAAATTGTACACATACTTATTCATCCAAAAAATTGGAAAGCTAATGTTTATTGGAACACGTATGAAAATTGTAAACGTTTCATTCAAGGATTAAAATATTAACTTTGTAATGCTTAAACAAACAAGGATTTAACAATGCGTAAATTATTACTTATAAGCTCAAACACCATTCATACCTATAAGTATTTGCAACTTGTCGAAGATTATTTTGATGAAGTGTTGTTGATTACGAATGAAAAATCTAATGTTTACGATTATCCAACAGTTGAATTGAATTTTAATTTGAAAATTAAAACTTTATTTTCTACAGTTAAAGAAATTAAAAAGCAAATTGAATTATTCCAACCAAGTATTATCCACATTCATCAAGCAAATAGTTATGCTTTTTTTGCACTTTTAGCTTGCCGAAAAAATTTCATTCCAACGGTATTAACTGCATGGGGTAGTGATGTTTTATTACTTCCTAAAAGTAATTTTTTATTAAAGAAAATGGTGCAATTTAATTTGCGAAATGCAGATTTTTTGACTTCAGATTCTATTTATATGGCGCAAGAAATGGAGAAAATCGCTCCATTGAAAAATAAAATAATAATAGCAAATTTTGGAATTGACGTAACACCTATAAGCTGTGAAAAAGAGAATATTGTTTACTCGAACCGCCTTCACAAAAAGCTGTATCGGGTAGATAAAATAATAGAAGTATTTTCTTTATTTTATACTAATAACAATACAGATTGGAAACTTGTCATTGCTGCAACTGGAACGGAAACAGATACGTTAAAAATTAAAGCGGCAGAATTGAATCTTGAACATGCCATTGAATTTGTTGGATGGATACAAAAAGAAGACAACGAACAATGGTATTCAAAAGCCAAAATTTGGGTTTCTATACCAGAATCAGATGCAACTTCAATTAGTTTGTTAGAAGCAATGGCTTGCGGTTGTATTCCTGTGGTTTCTGATTTACCAGCGAATCGCGAATGGATTCAATCTGGACGTAATGGAATTGTTGTAGAAAATTTGGAAAGTGACTTTTTATCTGAAGCTCTTTTATTGAATCAATCTGAAGCAATTGGATTGAATCAGAAACGCATTGAACAAGATGGAACAAAAGAGGCCAATCGTACCAAGTTTACTGAGCTATATCAAAGAATTCTAGAGCAATGATTAAAGTATGTCATATTACAAGTGTACATTGTTGGGATGATACGAGAATCTTTTTTAAGGAATGCGTTACCTTAGCTAATAATGGATATAAGGTTGCGTTGGTTGCCCCAAATGCTAATAATCAAGTTGTGCAAAATGTACAAGTATTTGGTGTAGAAAACCATCGTAAAAGTAGACTTTTCAGGGCAACAGTTGTCGCTTTCAGCGTGTTTAAAAAAGCATTACGAACAAGATCTGAAATTTACCACTTTCACGATCCTGAATTAATTTGGGTAGGAATACTGCTAAGAATTTTAGGAAAGCGTGTGATTTTTGATGTCCACGAAAATGTTAAAGCTCAACTTACAGATAAAAAATGGTTGAAATTTCCAAAGTTTGTAATAGGAATATATTCTATTTTTGAATGGGTTTCTTCAAAGCTTTTTTATATTGTAATAGCTGAAGATTCCTATGAAGAATTATATATTGATAAAGCGAAATCCATTACTAAGGTTTTAAATTTCCCAATTATTGAATCACTAAACAGCTATCGTTTCCCGCATTCGCAAAAGACTGAAAATGGTATTTTGTATGTTGGTTTAGTTTCTGAAACGAGAGGAATTGTTGAAATAATAAAAGCACTTGAAATTCTTCATTCAAAAAACATCGAATTTACATTTCATTGTATTGGACCAATTTCAGACTCTGTAAGAGATAGAATAGCGAAAATGCCAGAATTTCAGAAGGTAAAAGATGCAATCGTTTTTTATGGAAGACTACCTATTAATAAAGCATATCATAACGCTGAAAAATCAAAAGTTGCATTATCCATACTTCATCCTGTGCCTAATTATGTTCGTTCGTATTCAACAAAAATATTTGAATACATGGCAATCGGGGTTCCTTTTATTGTTTCAAATTTTAAGCTTTACGAATTTGTAAAAGAAAAAGGAATTGGTTTTATAGTTGACCCAATGAATCCAATTGAAATCGCAAATCAAATAGAGCTTATTTTACAAAATGAAATTGATATCGATAAAGTTATAAATGCAGGATTTGAAGAAGTTTCCAAAAACTATTCGTGGGAATCTCAAGCAAAAAATTTATTGAATTTGTATGCTGAAATAGCAAAATCTACTAATGTATAAAACGATTCAATAAGGATGAAAAACTATTCATACACTAAAATTTTTGATTACTGCTTAGGGGCTTTCTCAATCATCACCATTTTGTTTCAAAAGCAAGCGGCATTGGCTTATTTAGTACTTTTTGTTCTATTAATTGTTGGAATTAGCAAGAAAAAAGTCAAATTTACGTTCAATTTTACAACTTTTCTGTTTGTTCTCTTTTATGGCTTCTATGTTTTTTATGCGCTGTATACCAATCATGTTTCAGATGCCTTGCGCTATTTCGAAAATAAATTGACCTTTTTAGTACTTCCGCTATTTTTCTTTTTCCTCCCGAAAGAAAAAATGGCATTCAAATGGACAATTAGAGGTTTTTTAATCGCAGTGTTTTTGTTAGCGATACAAAGTCTTGTTTTTTCATTTTCAAATTACTTCAAAACACATGAAATTGGAAGCTTTATTTCAACACGTTTCTCCTACCAACATCATCCTAGTTATGCGTCTGTATTTTATACGTTTGCTTTATTCATCAGTTGGAATCAACGCAAAAAAAATGCTGAAAACTATTCGTTGTATTGGTTGATTCCATTTTCTTTTCTGATAATTTTCGCAGTGCTTTGTTGCATGAGTTTAGCTGGTTTATTGTTTTTAATTCTCTTTTTATTAGCCGCTTTTATACATTTTCTATCAACTAAAATTGGTAAAAAGAAGACACTTCTATTTACAGTAATTAGTCCGATTGTTTTTTATGTTTTGGTATTAATTACACCACCATTAAAATCACAATGGGACGATGCGAAACACTTCACAGTTGATTTTATTGATAACCCAACAACTTTTGTGAGTGATACAACAAATGCGGACAATGGTTCAAGCGTTCGTTTAATTATGTGGACTATCTCAACCCAGGTTTTAACAGAACATCCTTTGGGTGTTGGAACAGCTAATGTCGATGATTATTTGTACGCAAAACTAACAAAACTAAAACAATACAAATTAGCTAAAAAGTACTACAATCCGCACAATCAATATTTGCAGTCTGGTATTGAGATTGGTATTTTTGGATTAATTGTCTTACTATTTCTTTTGTTTAAAGGCATTACTATTGCATGGAAAAACCGTAATTATTTATTGTTGTTTGTTGTGCTGAACTTAGCTTTTAATATGTTGTTTGAATCGATGTTACAACGACAAAGTGGCATTATTTTTTATACGTTTTGGATAACGTTTTTTGTGGCGTTCGGAGCATATTTCACGAATGAAAATAAAGAAAAAGCATTATGAAACAAGTGACGGTTGTTATCCCATGTAGAAATGAACAGCTTTATATTGAAGAGTGCATAAAAGCTATTTATTCGTGTGAACTTCCAGAAGATTTTTTCATTAATGTATATGTGGTTGATGGTATGAGTGATGATGGTACACGAGCACTTGTTCAACAATTAAAAGATCGATATTCATCATTATTTTTAATTGATAACCAACTAAAATTAACGCCTTACGCTTTCAATTTAGGAATTGAAGCAGGAGGACAAGCGGACTTTATTCAAATTGTTGGCGCACGTCACATTCTTAGTGAAAATTATATATTCCAATGCATTGAAAAGTTAACGAATGATCCTAAAACATGGTGTGTTGGAGGTAAAATAATTAATGAATTTGTTAATGAAACGGGCGCAATCATTGCCAAAGTAATGGGCACAACCTTAGGAATGGGAATTGGGAATTTTCGAACTCTTGAACAATCAGCTTATACGGATACAGTAACGAGTCCCATGTATCCTTATTGGGTAATTGAAAAAATAGGTTTATTTGACGAAGAATTAATTCGTAACCAAGACGATGATTATAATTTTCGAGTAAGCCAAGCAGGTGGAGCTATATTTTTTAATGCTGAAATCTCGTTAAAATATTATGTAAGAGGTAATTTCAATGGTTTATGGCGTCAATTTTTCCAATACGGCTACTGGAAAGTTTATGTGAATCGAAAACACAAATCAGTAACAACTTTGCGTCAAATAGTACCTCCTTTATTTGTGATCTATTTAATGATGTTCTTGCTAAATATACTTTCTATTCAATCCTTATTATTGAATATTCCATTTATCGTATATTGTATTGCAGTTGTCTACTTTTCAATAAAATTGAAGCAATCTAACCGCTCTCTAAGTTGGTTGGGCTTCATATCTATATTTCCAATTATTCATGTAAGTTATGGTTTAGGGTATTTAAAAGGAATCTTAGAATTCTTACTTTTAAATAAAAAACCTTCTGATAAACAAAAACGGATGTCAAGATAATATGTATCTTCGAAGCAGTTAAAAAAACGACAAGAAATGATTCCTTTTTCACCCCCACGTATTGACCAAAAAGTAATTGATGAAGTAACTGCTGCACTTCAAAGTGGTTGGATTACAACAGGACCTAGAACAAAATTGTTTGAGAAAAAAATAACTGAATACTGCCAATGTAAAACCACAGTTGCAGTTAATTCTTGGACAATGGGCATGCAAGTGTTTCTCGCTTGGTGGGGAATAGGAGAAGGAGACGAAGTGATTTTACCTGCATATACCTATTGTGCGAGTGCCAATGTGATCATTCATGCAGGCGCAAAGCCAGTAATGGTAGATATCAATCCGGAAGATTTTAATATTTCTGTTGCAGCCATCCGCAATGCAATTACACCCAAAACAAAAGCAATTATAGCAGTAGATTTAGCAGGTTTTCCTTGTGATTATGATTTAATCAATGCATTGGTAAACGAACCAGCAATTCAACAACAATTCAAGGCTTCAAATGACCTTCAAGCTCGATTAAACCGTATTTTAGTTATCTCTGATGCTGCGCATAGTTTTGGCGCCAAATTGAATGGGAAACAAACGGGTTCATTGGCTGATATCACAACGTTTTCATTTCATGCGGTTAAAAATCTAACCACAGCTGAAGGCGGTGCTGTTTGTTTTAATTTACCCGATTCATTTGATCACGACGCTATTTATACCGCTTTTTGCACGATGATCTTACACGGTCAAAACAAAGATGCTTTGGCGAAAACACAAAAAGGGAATTGGCGCTACGATGTTGAAGAACCCGGTTATAAATGTAACATGACCGATTTACAAGCTGCTATTGGCTTAGTGGAATTAGAACGTTATCAAGAAAACCTCGATCGTAGGAAACAAATTTTCAACTTATATGATAACGCATTTTCCGCCTATTCTTGGGCGTTAACTCCTTTGCATACAACGGAAACTAAAGTTACTAGTTTTCATTTATATCAACTAAGAATTGCTGGAATTACTGAAGCACAGCGCGATGCAATCATGCAAGTAATTTTTGATCAAGATGTTTCTGTGAATGTTCATTTTCTTCCTTTGCCAACCTTAACGGCCTACAAAAAAAGAGGCTATAAAATGGATGATTATCCTGAAACTTGGAATAAATACCACAATGAAATCTCGTTACCTGTTTATTTTAATTTAAGCGATGAACAAGTGCAGACAGTCATTGAGGCAGTCGTAAAAGGAGTTTCAACTGTGTTGAAAAAATGAAAAGAATTCTTGACATAGTTTTCAGTTGTATCATTTTATTGTTTTTTTTACCAATTGGTATCCTGATCTCTCTATTCATTGTTGTTGAATCAAAAGGAGGAGTTTTTTACCGCCAACAACGTGTAGGGCGTTTTGGAAAAGAATTTCGAATTTATAAATTTCGAACAATGCGTAAAAATGCAGATTCTGCGGGAAAATTAACCGTTGGAATGCGCGATCCGCGTATCACTAAAATTGGTTTCTTTTTACGAAAATTCAAATTAGATGAATTTCCACAGTTTTTAAACGTGTTGAAAGGTGAAATGAGTGTTGTTGGTCCACGACCTGAAGTAAAAGAATACGTTGAACTATATACCCTTGAACAACGAGAAATATTAACTGTTCGTCCGGGAATTACAGATCTTGCTTCATTGGAATATTTTGAAGAAAATGAACTATTAGGTCGCTCTTCAGATCCTCAAAAAACATACATAGAGGAAATTATGCCAGCCAAAATCTTGTTGAATAAAAAGTACAGTGAAAATCCAACTGTTTTTCAGGATTTAAAGATTATATGGGCAACGTTTAGAAGAATTATTAGATAGACTTTAGGACTTTAAGAGGCAGGATTTTAGGACTACAAGACTTTAAGACTAGATCGTTATTCTGTTGAAATCTGAAAAAAGACTTTAGGATGTTAAGATTTAATGACTAAATGACAAGATCGTTATTCTGATGAAATCGTAACTCTAATGCCTAATTAACTAATGTCTAATGCCTTTAAAGGACTTTAAGATAAAGGATATAAAGATTTTATGACTCGATCGTTGTTCTGTTGAAATCGTAACTCTAATGCCTAATTAACTAATGTCTAATGCCTTTAAAAAAAGACAAAAGGATGTTAAGATTTAAGGACTTAACGACAAGATCGTTGTTCTGTTGAAATCTAAAACTAATGCCTAATTAACTAACGACTAATGCCCTTAAAAAAAGACAATATGATGTTAAGATTTTAGGACTTCAAGAGACAAGACTTTAACAGGCAGGATTTTAGGACTACAAGGCTTTAATACGAGATAATTATTCTGATGAAATCGTAACTCTAATGCCTAATTAACTAACGACTAATGCCTTTAAACTAGTTCATCAAAAAAGCCAACGAACACCCAACAAAAATAGAAACTAATTTCAAAAGGTTAAACTTATGATTTTCAGATGTTTCAAAAATGATGGTTGTGGAAATATGCAAGAACATTCCAACGACAATGGCTAGAACAATTGGATAATCCAATCCAAAAGCACCTGGTATCGTTAACAAACCAATGACTACTCCAAGTGGCGTCATAATGCCGAATAGTAATAAGACAATCCACGCTTTTGCCAACGATAATCGTGTATTGATTAACAAGGTCATTAATGCAATCGCAACGGGTAATTGATGAAACAAAATTCCAAGTAACAATGAATTTCCATGCGCGTGATGATGCGCAATTTCAGTTCCAATCAATTGATTTCCTAAAGGAATCCCTTCAATAATGGAATGAACAGAAAGTGAAATAAATAAACCCCAAGGCATTGCTTGTCCTTTGTGAACGTGTACATGACCGTGTTCAATTCCACCTGAAAAGAATTCCATTAATAGTTGAATTAAAAATCCAATTAATATGTAAAATCCAATGGACGAAGTACTATCGTGGTACAATTCAGGAATGAAATGGGTAAATGCAATCGCTAAAAGAAAACCACCACTAAATGCTAATAGTAACTTTATGATTTGTGCCTTATTTGTTTTGTGTAAATACGTGACAAAAAATCCGCCTAAAACGACAGACAACAACAAACTTATCAATACAAGGGTAGCGTTCATTTAATTTTTTTTGCAATTATTAATAAGCGATCAGAATCATTTTCCTGGTAATCATTCAATTGAAAGTCTCCAAAAGTACACATAATTTCAAAGCCATTGTTAACGAGTAACTGAGTGAAATCAGCTATTTTTAGCGCTTGAACACGTTCTGTAAAATCAAATGCTTTTCCTTGATCATTGAATTGAATGCGTTTAAAAATATGCGTTCCATCGTAATTTCTACTTATTTCAAACGTAATTCCATCGATCGTTTGTATTTCCTGCAGCACCAATTGATTAATCACTCTTGTTGCATTCATGAAATCGATGATGAGTAAGCCTTCATCTTCCAACATTTCGTGAATTGCTTGAATTACTTTTGAATTGTCATCAATGGAATCAAAATAGCCAAAACTGGTAAATAAATTAAAAATGGCAGCAAATTTTTGGCTTGCAATGATTTCACGCATGTCATGTACTGCAAATTGTAACGTATCATTTTTAAAAACTTGTGCTTTTTCAATGCTGTTTGCAGCTAGATCAACGCCTAACACGTTAAATCCTAATTTATTGAGCGTAATAGAATGACGTCCTTTACCACAAGCTAAATCTAAAACGCTTGCTCCATTTTTCAAAGGAAGTTCAGCTGCAATTCGTTCTATAAATTGAGCAGCCTCTTCATCGTTGCGATGTTTGTAAAGCGTATGATAGTAGCTTGTGTCAAACCATTCTTCGAACCATTCTTTTTTACTCATGCTACAAAGATACACTTTTGATTTTTCATTTGTATCTTTGAAAAAAGATTGGCATGTTAAAAGTTGGATTAACTGGCGGAATTGGTTCTGGAAAAAGTACAGTAGGAAAAATACTGGAGGCAATGGGTTATTCGGTGTTTTATTCCGATGATGCAGCAAAAAAATGTGTTGATACGCATCCGGAAATAAGACGCGAATTAACAGCGCTTTTAGGTGAAGATGCATATGAGAACAACCAACTTAATCGAACGTATGTTGCCTTAAGAATGTTTTCAGACGATCAAATCCGTTTGAAAATGAATGCAATCATCCACCCAAGAGTGCGCGTGCTTTTTGATGAATTCATTCAACAGCATTCATCAACAATCGTCTTCAATGAAGCAGCGATTTTAATTGAAACAGGTGCTTACAAATTATTTGATCAACTTGTTTTAGTGACTGCGCCAGATGAATTGAAAATCAAACGCGTGATGGAACGTGAGCAGTGCAGCCGAGAATCAGTAATTGATCGAATGGAAAAACAGTGGACGGATGCAGCAAAAAAAGATGTAGCTGATTTTGTACTCGTCAATGATGAAGAATCTTTATTAATTCCTCAAATTGAAACACTTATTCAAGCGTTAAAATCTATTCATTGATTTCTTCAAAATCATCGAAATCATCTGAGTTTTGATCCTTTTTAATGAAACGAGAACGTGTTTGTATAAATGGTTTCCCTGTTAAAATTACGACTAAAGCATTCAACATTTTCGTCAATAAGCTCACTAAGAAAAAGAATCCGATCACTTTAAAGATAAAACCGATGATTGCAGTGTGCTCAATAGAAACGATGCTTTCATAAAACCACAATGACAAGGGGTTTTTTGAAATCTCTGGATAAAAAATGAAAACACCAAACAGCGATAAAGCTATCATAATCACAGCAATTTCAGCTTTTAAGTCAAATTGTTTTGGCATTGCTTTTTGTTGTTGCAATAGTTGAAACATAACCGCATTGTTTTGCTTGTTTTGTAATTTTCCGATAAAGTAAACTAAGACCACTAAAATCGTAGGAATTAAATTGTTTAAATCAATGATTTCTTGTGTTTTATTTAAACTGAACAAAAAGGTCACGTCAACAAGAAACAGGTATTTCAATGCTTTAATGACGTAAATTTCAACGATTGTTTTGGAACGACCATTGGTCATGAATTTTGCGATCAATTCAAAAAATCCCCAAATAAAACTGAAGATGGCAAAGACAACTCCTAGCTTAAAAATTAATTGTAATAATTCCATCCTACAAAATTGCATTTTTTATTTTGATCTTGTATTCCTGTAGGTTAAAAAAGAGTGAATCCCATAAAATTTATTTATTTTTGGCTGAAGAGATAAGCGTTAAATAACTACTTTTTTTATAATAATAAACAAATGGTCCTATGATGAAAAAAATAAGTGCATTTCTAATCGTTTTTATAGTTGGTTTTCAACAAGTATTGGCAGAAGAGGGAATGTTGATTCCTTCGTTAATTGCAGCTTTTGAATCAGACATGCAAGCCAAAGGAATGAAATTGAGTGCAAAAGATATTTACGATGTCAACCATTCGAGTTTGAAAGATGCTATTATGCATTTTGGCGGAGGTTGTACGGCAGAATTAGTTTCAGAAAAAGGTTTATTGCTAACCAATCACCACTGTGGTTATTCTCAAATTCAATCGCATTCATCGTTAGAGAAAGATTACCTTAAAAATGGTTTTTGGGCGAAAAATTTAGCAGAAGAATTACCTAATGCTGGTTTAACTGCTACTCGTATGGTTCGAATTGATAATGTGACAATAGCCGTTTTAGCGGGTGTATTAATCAATGAAAAAGGAGCTGAACGAGCAGCGAAAATTGCTAAAAACATCGAGAATTTAGTAAAATCAGCTGTTTCAGGCACACATTACGAAGCGGAAATTAAACCGTTTAATTACGGAAATGATTACTACATTATCGTGAAAGAGGTTTTTAAAGATGTGCGATTTGTTGGCACACCTCCCAATTCGATTGGTAAATTCGGTGGCGACACGGATAATTGGGTTTGGCCTCGCCACACAGGTGATTTTTCGGTATTTAGAATTTATGCTGGTACAGATAACAAGCCTGCAGCCTTCGCTTCTACGAATGTGCCATACAAACCACTTCATTTTTTACCGATTTCTTTTAAAGACCGTAAAGTTGGTGATTTCACAATGGTATATGGTTTTCCAGGTGAAACAGAACAACATGTGGTTTCTAATTATTTGAAATTTATCGTTGAAAAGGAACGACCAGCTCGCATTAAGATGCGTGAAAAATCGTTGAGTGTTATTGATGCAGCGATGCGTTCTTCGGATGAAGTAAGAATTAAATATTCAGCGAAACAAGCTTCTATCGCGAATGCGTATAAGAAATGGATCGGACAAGTCGATGGATTGAAAATATTAGATGGTTACAGTATAAAATTGGAACGCGAAGAAAAGTACAAAATCGCAGCGCGCCCAAAACCTGAATGGCAAACCAATTATGCCAATGTGATTGATCAAATGAATACCTTAACTACGAATGGATCTAAATGGGAATTTGCTTATTCAATGGGCGTTGAATATTTATTTGTAGGTCCTGAATTGTACAAATTAGCCCGTGGATTAAAAGATTTGTCTAAAAACTACAATCAATTGGTGGAAAAAGGAACCTTGAATACAACTGTGGATAAATTAATCAAAGGAGCAGATGGCTTCTTCAAAAATTACGATGCAACTGTCGATCAAAAAATCTTTGAATTATTGACAGAATTATACTTGAAAGAAACAAAAGAAGGGAGAGCAACTGCTGATTTCTCGAACCTAAACATTCCTGTATTGAGTAAAGAAATTTACAGTAAATCAATTTTAACGAATAAAGAACGCTATGTTGCTTTCTTAAAATCATTTAAATCTAAATCATTGGCTAAGTTGAAAAAAGATCCTGGTTATCAATTGTATGATCGTTTTGCAACGGAATTCACGGAACAAATTCTTCCAGAATATTCCAATTTTGATACTCAAATGAACGACTTATTGAAAACATATGTTGCCGGAGTTTACGAAATGTTCCCGAATGACAAACATTGGAGTGATGCAAATAGCACATTGAGAATTACATACGGTAAATTGGAAGGTTCTGCACCAACAGATGGAATGCAATACACAGAACATACAACATTAGCTGGGATGATCGCGAAATACAATACTGGAAATCCAGATTTTGAATTGTTGCCACGCATGTTTGAATTGTATAAAGCGAAAGATTACGGAGATTATGCTCAAAATGGTGAGTTATGGGTCTGTTTTACAGGCTCTAATCACACAACTGGCGGAAATTCAGGTTCTCCAGTATTGGATGAAAACGGCTATTTAATGGGCTTGAATTTTGACAGAACATGGGAAAGCACCATGTCTGATTACATGTTTGATCCAAATCGTTGTAGAAATGTTGTGGTTGATATTCGCTACGTGATGTGGGTGATGGATAAATATGCAGGTGCGAAACACTTAGTGGATGAAATGGTATTAATGAAAGAAAAAAAGTAAATTATGAAGTTTTTAGTAAGTATTAGTCTTTTTATTAGCGGTTATACACTTGCTCAAACATCGGTGCAATTTGAAGCTGCCATTGAAAATAGAACAAGTGATTCTGTTTTAATTCAAAACAATAAAGGGTTTAAAAAATACATTGTTATCAATGATAAAAACCTTTTTACTGCTGATTTTTCAGTGGAACAAGGAATGTATTATTTTTCAATTAAACGCAATTTTTCAATGCTTTACTTGCGCAATGGAATCAAAGTTTCAGTAAAGGCTAACGAACAAGATTTCGATAAAAGCATGCAGTTTTCCGGTGATTTAGCTCAAGAAAATTCTTTTGTAAAAGAGCAATTCATAACGGACAATGCCCTGGAAGAAAACGAAAAAGCGCCGAATGAAATGTTGAAAATGTTCAACGAACGCTTGCAGTTTATACAAAGTAACCTTCAAGCAAACACATTCGATACGGTGTTTAAAAAAGTGTATTTAGCCAACTACGAAGCAGGAATGAAAGGCAATGTAGCGTACTATGAGAATTTATTGAAAGCAGTCGAATTACATGGAAAACCATCTCCTGATTTTAATTTTGAAAACCACAAAGGCGGCTTATCTCAATTAGCTGATTTCAAAGGGAAATATATTTATGTCGATGTTTGGGCAACGTGGTGCGGACCTTGTAAAGCTGAAATCCCATCCTTGAAAAAAGTGGAAGAAGCATTTCATGATTCAAACATTGCATTTGTAAGTATTTCAGTGGATAAAGCAAAAGATCACGATAAATGGAAAGAATTTGTCAACGAAAAAGGCTTAACAGGTGTGCAATTGTTTGCAGATAAAGATTGGAGTTCAGATTTTGTAACTGGATACTTTGTGAAAGGTATTCCCCGCTTTATTTTAATTGATCCCAATGGCTTGGTTTTGAATGCCAATGCACCGAGACCATCCGATCCTGCGTTGATTGAACTATTGAAAGGGTTGAAATAATGAACTAATATGAATGAAAAGCCAAGCTCTTTTTGAGCTTGGCTTCTTTGTTTAATTTAATGTTTTATGAACTTTTGAGATTCAAGAATTTGTTGGTTTGCATCATAAAAATTAATGATGTATATACCTGGATCAAATGTAGAAGTTTCTACAACTGAGTTATCGTTTCTATTAGAACTATCTAGAACAACTTTTCCTTGTATAGTAACTATTCTAAAAGTGAATTCAATTTCAATAGTTGAGCTAATTTGTAAATTACCACTTGTTGGATTCGGATAAATCTTAAATTTATCAGCGTTATTATTGTTAGTCTCGTTTATACTAAATGATCTACTTTTATTAATCGGTAAAAACGAATATAAATAATCATCATTACAACTAGATAACAAAGAATTTATTCTGTTTTTCACAAATTGATTAGTTGTGTTTTCAGAAATAGAAATTAACTTTAAGTTATTTATAGGATCTTTTAAAAGTGATTCACATACATTTTCTGTGTCAATAGTTTTTAGAAGTAGCACCATACCTTTAAAATCATCATCAACTAGACCTAAATTGATGATACTATCAACTTTTGAATACTGTTTTATAGAAAGATAATAATCAACTGCAATTTCTTGTAAATCTTTGTCTTCATTCAAAGTGGCAGTAAAGAATTGATTTATATTTTGAAAAGATGAACTTGTAGTGTCTAAAACTAATTCTTGAAGCAATTGGTCTCTTTCTAAATCTAAACTTCTTTTTAAATGATAATATTTCGCAACTAAATCAGAATTGGATGAATTAGAGTTATCAATTGTTGTTTTCAACACATGTAATTGATTTAATCCATTTACAAAATTGGTATTACTTATTCCAGTTGTTATTCTGTTAATTACTGGGCAACTATTAGCAGTTGATGTTATTTGAACAGGTTGACTATTAAATGTCTGAACAATTGGTAAAACGCCGTTAATAGTTCCATCTAAGGTATATGAATCAGGAGTATGGCTTGGATTCTGATTGTAAACGTACAATAAATTATGATTAGAATTACTCATGACAATATCATGTTCATTAATTGCACCTTCATTATTATAAGAGAATACATTGTTTGCAGCATCTTTTTGTTTAGAAAGTAATGTTGCAGCTGGTGAAGATGGACTGTAATTAGTGCCTTGGTGATGGTCAATTCTTCCATTTACGATTGATAAATCATGCTCCAAAGTATTTCTAAAAGTATTACATTTCCATTGTAAACCTAATGTGTTTGAATTAGTAGAAGTTGATAATGAACCATTAATTAATTCTGATTGTCCCCCAATTTTTAAATTCTCAAAGATATTTCTATAAATTAAATTTGAACTTTCTCCAGAATTATTAACTACTATACCAAAAGTAGCAGATTGTGCAAGCGATAAAGGTTGTGCTGTATTTGTTTTAAACAAATTACCTTCTACTGCATAACCCGTTGAACCTTTCATATATAAACCAGCTGTTTGAGTGATGCCAGATGGATTGCTAGGCGTGATTTTAGATACGACAAACGTATTATTCAAAACTTTATGATTATACGTATTTAATGTATATACGCCTAAATGATTATTGGTAAACAATGATCCATCTGTGTAAAAACTGGCATTTAAAGAGCTTATTCCACCTTTTGCATAAATTCCAATGTATAAATCATCAAATTTATTAGGATCATTAGCAACACAGTTTACACCTGGTGTGCTACATCTTTTCAAAACAAAAAATGTAGAATAATTTGCGTTTATTCCTATTCCTTGTTTGTTTAAAGCATACAATTGTGGTGTAACATTGTTAAAGTCACAACCAGTAATATTGATACCTTTCACACCAACTAATTCCACATGATTTCGTAATTCAAGTGACGGATAATTCAATAAACCATTTGTTTCAAAACGTGTATTAGATAAAAGCGAAACATTATTCGAATTATTAGGAGCTGAATAAGGATTAAATTCTATATCGCGTTGGTTGTTTTTAAAAATGGAATTTGTAACCCGAACAATACCTCCTGTAGTATATGGAACTACTTGATAAGCAAATAAACCATTTGGTAATGTTATTTTAGTATATTGACTTGTAGTAACACCAACAAAAGCATGTTCAATTTTTGAATTATTGTACATGTTTAATCGTCCTTGTTTAGAATTCAAATAACTTCCTTGATTTAAATAGCTGTTCCCTCTAACTTCAACGCCACGCCACATTTTAATAATATCACATTGATTATCAGCTGATAACATTGTGTTGTCTAATTGCAGATAACCGCCCATTGCTGATGAATTGCTGTTTTCAATGATTACACGAGCATGTTCTGAAAAATATATTTTCATATTTTTAATTGTCAACGTTTTTCCAGCTGGAATAATCAGATAATCTTTGATATATAAAACATCATTTTGAGTTAGATTACTCGCATTTCCAGGTTCCCATACTGTGTTTATTGCAGAAACTGTAAAGTTATCAATACTGAAAACAACACTACCAAAATTACTATATGTTTCATCGTCGATTTGATCTTGAAGTGGTGTTAAAAAATCTATAGAATTAATATTTGTTGAAAAAGGAGAAATTGATGTGTAATTATTTAGTGATAAATAAATATTTGAAAAATCAATTGGAAGTGATGGGTTGTTACAATTAGCTAAACGTGACAAACGATTACTCGCAGGAATCAATAAACCACCTTGGTTATCAATTTCAAGTTGGCTATTTGCATAGTCGTCCGAACTACTGACGATGGTTTTTGATAAATATGGATTTACTGTTGTTAAATCAAACATATCAATTGTACTCGTTATACCAGTAGTACTAACTTTTTGATGAGATAAATAGATTCTACTTCCACTAGGAGAAAATTCAGCTCCTTTTATATTAATCCAATTATTTGTTGGAGATGGGTATAATATTTTCTTTAAACTATTAGCCACCAAATTATTAGTAGAAGTAGAATAATCAAATATAAAATAACCCTCATTATTCGAGTTAATAAAATCTGTTTGATTACCATAATTTGAAACAGGAACTGCAATTCTTAAATTTCCATTAGAAAGTGTAATTAATTCCATTTCTTGACGGTAACATTTCGGGGTTTTTGATAAAGCTGTTGCTTGTGAAATAGCAACCAAATCGATATTGTAGTTATCATAGATCAAATTACCATTTTGAATTTTCATTCGAAACACTTTTGTTCCATTGTGAATGAATACATACCTTATGCCGTTTGTGTTCATTTTTGAAATTGCAAATGTTGCCCTTTCATCGTGTACGTTATTTGTTGCGTAATAATCATTTCCGATTAAGTTTTCAATTTTTAATTGATCGTAAATTGAGTTAAGTGAAGCGGAATACAAACCTGAATTATTAATTAAATTTCCATTGGCATCGTATTCTACTTTTATTTTATCATACATAGCAGATGAACCAGTTACACCTAAATTTTTATAAGTTGATAAAATAATAAATTCATTAAAACATTGTTTACTTGGAATAATTGCTACTTCTCCTGTCATACCGATTGGTGCAGTTTCAGCTGTATAATCAACCCAAGGCAAATCTCCAATCAATTCACCTTTTCGACTATAAACATGTTCATCAATTATGAAAAACAAAATTTTCTGCCCTGTTGCATCCATTTGAATGTTTTGGGCACCAGTTGGCCGCTCACCATGATAGCCAGTTGAGCCTGCAGGCACTTGTGGTAGGGGTTGGAAAGGTTGTCCAAATTTAAAATAATTAGGCGCTAAAATTTTAGCGGGGTTCTGTGCAGCAATCCAGCCCATGTTGCACAATACAATTCCCAATAGGAATGTTTTTAAGTGGTTTCTCATAACGTAGAATTTTAAATTTGATTATTGTATGAATCAATATTACGATATATTGGTACTACTTTCAATTAATTGAAGTTCTAAATAAGTACAATTAAGTTCTAATTTAGAACTTTAAAGAATAATCCTAATTGTGAAAGCTTTTATGAAAAATAATAATAGTATATTTACTTAAGTAACTATTAAAAATTATTTGCTAAGTTAATATGAAGCCATTTTTAACAATTTATATTCTTTTATTTTGTACATATTGTTATTCACAATATATAAATGTATTTTCAGATTATTTTCATGGAGGTGTAACTGGAGGTGGTTTAAATGTTTTAGCGTCTAGTGGTCAGATAGATTTAAACATAGCAAATGGCTCAACAATTAGAAAAGCTTATTTATTTGCAAATGCTTCTAGACTTAAAGATTTTAATGACTTTCCAGCTGATATTAATCTATTGATAAACAATCAAAATGTCCCTTTAAGTTTAATCAATGCTTTAGATAACAACTATTTTGTAGGAACAGTTAACCAACAAAATTTATTAGAGGTCAAAACTTTAATAACTGATATTTCACATTTGAGTTTATTTAACAGTAATATTATTGATATTCCTTTACAAAACTTTAATGCGTTTTTTGGTGAATTCTATTTACTTGTACTTTATGATAACGTTAATATGCCATTGATGGCTATAGATGTTTTTGTTAATAACAAAAACAATATGCCTATAATGAATTATAGTTTAAATTCATCACTATCTATGACTTTAACAAATCCAATAGGTTTAGGATTGAATACTTCTTTTTTATGTGATACTATTCAAGATGGTAGTTACGTTTTCGTAAATGCTATTCCCATTGGTTTAATTGGCGGAAATGATTATAATAATTTTCAATTTTGCAGAGGTTCTACGAGTTCTTTTTATTATGAAAATAATACATTATATGGGTTAGGAGATGATGATGAAGATAGCATTATGTCTGGTTCAGACGTATTATCAAATATTCAAAATTATTTAACTAATTCACAAAACATTGATTTTACAATTCAACAACAGTCTAATTTTGTTCAAGAAACAAACTCACTCAATCAAATTTATTTAACCTATACCTCCCCATGTACTTCATTTCCAGTTACAACATCACCAGACACCTCCGTTTGTAAAGGTTCCTCCTTGCAATTACAAGCTTCAGGCGGAGTACAATACGAGTGGCTTCCTGCCGCTGGGTTGAGTTGCAGTACTTGCGCCAATCCAATTGTTCAAACAGATAGTTCGCAATTCTATACGGTTCGTATTTGGAACAACGATAGTTGTTCTGTGGTGCGTCCAGTTCATGTAACGGTGTTTCAACCAGCTAAATTTTCAGGCATTTCAATTTCACCAGCAACTTGTGGTGAAGCAAATGGGCAGCTCACGGCTACACTTTCAAATACGGCCTACTTGCCATTAAGTTTTAGTGTCAACAATGCACCCTTTCAAAATAGTTCTACTTATACCAAGCAGTTTCAAAATTTGCCATACG
>CANLIL010000046.1 GCA_947491305.1 Flavobacteriales bacterium
CCAGTTTCAACAGATGTTAAGTCGATAATTGAACCGTTTTTCAAGTTATTAATTGTTGCAATTAATTTTCCTTGTGCATCGTAAACAATTGCATTGATTGTTTCAATTGCATTCATTTGAACAAACACGTTTCCAGTTGTTGGGTTTGGATACAAGGCAACATTCGTTCCTGTTAATTCGTCTAATCCTAACCAGTTACTGCTATCCTGAACGTTTACCAATACATTAGCTGAATCATCTGGTCAAAAATTGTTTCCTGAATGTGTACCCGCATTAATTGCAGTGAAGGTAGTTCTAATTGTAGTATAGATTCCGTTAGCAGTTCCAGTAGAGGCTTTAAGGCTTATCTGACTGTAAAGCGATGCTGTTGGATCAAAAAGGAAGGCGATGAGGAATAACATCACATTCATTTTGTACATTTATATCACAGTAAAAAAAATTAATGCTAATTGAATCTTTAACCATTTTAAATAATTAAATAAATAACACAAAGAATTAATGGCTTTATTAATAAGGAACTAAACAACTATTTTTCACGCTATAAATTTGTTAATATTTTAACATTAATTTAAATAATATAAATTCAACCACAGTTTTTCAGTCGAATGTTTTATTAGTAATACATCTTAATACAAAGAATTTAATTAATTAATTAGAAAAAACACTAAAGTATTTAAAGAATCAAAGAGAATAGCTTAATTTTGAAAAAAAAATAAGCGTGAACTTATCAGGAAAAACAGCATTGGTTTGTGGGAGCACACAAGGCATCGGAAAAGCAACGGCAATTGCCTTGGCAAACATGGGAGCAAATCTTGTATTGATTGCAAGAAATGAAGATAAATTAATTGAAACACTAGCTGAACTACCAACACCTGTTTCAGGGCAAGTACATCATTACTTAGTAGCTGATTTTTCAAAACCCGCTGAATTAAAAAAAGTAATTGATACCTATATCAAGGAAGGAAATACCATTAACATCCTTATCAATAATTCTGGTGGGCCAAAAGGTGGGCCAATTAAAGATGCGCATGTTGATGAATTTCTTGCAGCATTTAATCAACATTTAATTTGCAACCACATTTTAGCGCAGGCGGTTTACCCGGGAATGATTGCAGCTGGATACGGCCGAATCATAAATGTGATTTCAACTTCTGTTAAACAACCACTTCCTAATTTAGGAGTTTCAAACACAATTCGTGGAGCTGTTGCAAGTTGGAGTAAAACCTTGGCCAACGAATTGGGTCAATATGGAATTACTGTGAATAATGTATTGCCAGGCGCAACGAATACAGCGCGTTTGCAAAGTATTGCACAAGTTAAAGCAGATCAGCACCAAGAAACGGTTGCAGCAGTTTTTGAAGAAATGGCTTTAGAAACACCGATGAAACGCATTGCGCAACCAGAAGAAATTGCTGCAGCGATTGCATTTTTAGCTTCACCTGATGCTTCTTATATTAATGGTATAAATGTGCCAGTTGATGGTGGCAGAACTAAATCACTTTAAGATTGTGATGTGACCTGTTATTTTTTTGGTTCTCCCAGAATTAGTTGTGTAATTTAACTTCCAGGAAAGCGTTCCGTCTTGGATTAACGTTCCATTGTACGTTCCATCCCACTGGAAATTGAGGTCTTTTGATTCAAAAACAAGTTCTCCCCAGCGGTTAAAAATAAGTATTTCACCGCTTTTTACGCCAATTGTGCTAATACAGAAATAGGTGTTAAAGCGCTCGCCGTCTGGTGTAAATGCATTGGGAACATACACATAATATTCATCTTCGATGGTAATTGGTTTTTGAATTGAATCAATACAGCCTTTTTGATCTGTTGCAATTAATAGAATTTGATAGGTACCTGGAAGATCATACGTGTTGTTTGGATGAACTAAATTCGATGTATTACCATCTCCAAAATACCATTGGTAATAATCTCCATTTAAAGTAGTGTTTTGAAACGTAATGGGTAAATCATTGAACAATGTTTGACTGGAAATGATGAAGTCAGCCGTTGGTTTTACCACTGTAATTGTCGTGTTTCCATTCACCGTAAATGTTTGACAATCATCTGAAACAATCACATTGTAGGTAGTCGTTGTGCCTGGGTTTACAAAAATTTGATTGATGGTGTCACCCGTTTGAGGCCAGATATAATAATAATTACCATAGCCTCCAGTTGCTGTAACTGAAACAGTTACTCCATCAAACGGACAAATTTCAACACCTGGCGACATCGTTAAAACTAACGGTGGGCTTGTAACAGTATAAATCGTTGCAGCAGAATCGACCGTTCCACATTGATCCGTAGCCGTTATGGTGTAAATTGTAGTTGTAGATGGCGTCACCGTTTGACCAATTTGAGTTCCCAATTGTCCTTCAACTGTTGAGCTCCATTGGTACGTGTAATTACCAGCACCTCCAGAAACGATTCCAAGTAAATCTGTTGGTAAATAAGGACAAATCTCCGTAATATCTGCCGTTGATTGAACCGATAAAGGTGGATAAACAGGGACACTTACTGTTCCAGAACCCGTTGCGCTTTGTAACAAACAATTATCAACCACTGTTACCGTATAGGTTTGTGAACTTGTTGGTGAGACAAAAATAGATGAAGTTGTTTCACCTGTATTCCATAAATAGGTATACGGCCCTACTCCACCTGTTGCATTTGCAATCACTTCCAAATCATCCCCCGGACATAAAACAGAACCACTTTGAACGGTTACAGCAACTGGTTGAATATCATTGATGCCTAAATTAAAAATCTCGGGCGTATTATTTCCGCACGCATCCGTTAACCCAAACGTTAAAATTACGGATTCTAAACCTTCCGTTAATATATCTGCCAAGGCATTAAACGTGAATTGAATAGAAGTTTGACCTGGTTGAAATGAAACAGAAGTTGGTATAGCACTGTAATCAACACCTTGAATAGCAGTTCCTGATACTGTTATTGGAATTGTAACTGCACTAGAGCTAGAGCTTGCTGGGCGTGTCAAGGTAAACGTTGCGCTCACGCATCCTTCAGCCATTGTGCTATCATTTCCAAACGATTGACCAGAAATGGTGTAATCAATTTCTATTGGTTTTTTTGAAGTTAAACTATTTGCTTCCAGAAAAATACCAGAATCCCAAACGCCGTCACCGACATCAGCGATTGACAAAACAAGTTGGTATTTTTTTCCACATTGAACAGGAGCAATTGCTTCTAATACTTTTGTGAACCCATCGTATTGAATGTAATTTGAACTACCGTTATAAGGAGCTTGATTTCCATTTCCATTATTAATGTAATAAAAACTGTTGTTGACCGGGTTGATGTTATTAATCGAAACAATGGATCCATTGGGAAGCTTCGCAATGTTTTGTTGCCCGGAAATTCCAGGTCCTGAGATGAAAAATCCAAATACGTCGTTGTAATCTGCGCTTTGTGGTGGCGCATATTCCGGATATTCTTCAGAACCAAATACGTATCTGAATTTTATTGTATCTGCAAAAGGAATAAAATCAAATTTTAAAATTGCTGCATTATAGGTAGTTCCATTTGCAATGGTTCCTAATAAAGCATTGCCAGGAGCATTGTTATCGAATCCTCCATCGGGTTGGTTGTTTGGACCTTGTGGGCCATCTCCGTTGTTGTAAGTAGTTCCAGTTGTCATAACGATACCATTGGTGATACCAAGATTTGTATTCGTAGCAGTAAACTTACTTATTGCTGCAGCGTTTCCAGTAAATTGAATGTTTGAAACAGTAACGCCGGTTCCCAATAATACATTTTGCACCAATGCAGCTGGTGACATTCCAGGAGTGGTCGTTAATTGTGCATTAACACTGTTAATGAGACAAAAAATTAAAAGAATATTATGTATTTTTTTTAATTGCATTTACTTAAAAATAGTACAAATGTATAACCAATACAACTTTAATTAATTAATTTATACTCTTTTAACGTATGAAGCATAGAAAGTGTTGCCAAAAATTGTAAAAAATCAATCAATTACATTTTCAGATAACCCTTGTAGGGTACATAAATTGTAATACATTCCTTTTAAAGCTAGTAAATCTGAATGTTTACCGCGCTCTTTAATTTCGCCTTTAGACAAAACAATGATTTCGTCCGCATTTCGAATGGTACTTAAGCGATGTGCAATAATAATCGATGTTCTATCTTTCATTAAATGATCTAAGGCGTCTTGCACTAATTTTTCAGATTCCGTATCTAAAGCAGAAGTTGCCTCATCCAATACCAAAACAGTCGGATTTTTTAATATGGCGCGCGCAATGCTAATGCGTTGTTTTTGTCCGCCCGATAATTTATTTCCACGTTCTCCGATATTCGTTTCGTAGCCATTTTCTAATTGCATAATGAATTCGTGGGCATTGGCAATTTTTGCAGCGTTTATTATTGCATCAATGGTTGCATTTTCCATACCAAATGCAATGTTTTCGCGAACAGAAGTATTGAATAAAATTGATTCTTGCGAAACGATTCCAATGTGGTTTCTTAAATCGGTAAGCGAACACGTTTGAATGGGTGTGTCATCAAAAAATATTGTTCCTTCATTCACGTCATAAAAACGCGCTAATAAATCGCCCATTGTTGACTTGCCACTTCCCGACTCGCCAACTAAAGCAATTGTTTTACCTTTATTAATTGACAAGTTGATATTTTTCAATACAAAATCATCTTTGTATCTAAAAGAAACATTCTCGTAGCGAATGCTGTTTTTCAATGCTGTTAAAGCGATTGGATTTTCCTGCTCATAAATTTTTTCGTCCATTTGGATGATTTCATTGATGCGATCTTGAGAAACTTTCGCTTTTTGAAAAGAAGCAATCGCTGATGAAATTCCTGAAATCGGGCGCATTAATTGAGAAAAGACAATCACAAATGTGATAAAAACCTCACCAGTTAAGTCATTTCCAACTTTTGCATCCAGAATCATCGATCCGCCAAACCAAACTAAGAGCATCATAACGCCCGAACCTAGTGCTTCATTTAAGAGTGGGGAGACATCTTTTTTGCGAAATGTTTTCGTGATTAATTGTTGGTGCTTTAAGTTGATGACTTTAAACGCATTAAATACTTGATTAAAACCATTGAACGCCTTCACGACGCGAATTCCGCCCAAACCTTCGTCGATTGCTGAAAACACCACGCCCATTTGTTCTTGCCCTTCTTTTGCTGTTTTTTTTAAGCTTTTACCAATTCGAGAAATAACAAATGCAGTAATTGGTAATAGAATGAAAGAGAAAATCGTTAGTTGAGGACTCAAATAAAACAAGGTCGCAACCGTAATTATAATAGCGATTGGTTCTCTAAAAATAAATTCTAAGACATACACCACCGCTACTTCAATTTCGCCGACATCGCTTTGCATACGCGCCATTAAATCACCTTTCTTTTCATCTGTATAAAAAGACAGTGGTAAATTGAGTGATTTTTCAAATAGTTTGTTTCTTAAATCTCGAACAACCGCCATGCGCATGTGCGATTGGTGCCAAACAGCGCCATAACGAAAAACATTTTTTAAAAAGAATGCTAAAAAAACAGTTATACATACAAAAACCAACGCTTGTTTGGGGTCTTCATTCACCATCGTTTGCATGTAATAATTGTAATAATCTTTAATATAATTGAAAATGGCAAAAAATCCATCTTGCAAAACAGGCGCTTTCAGTACAATTGTTTTTTTCGTTTCTTTGAAAATTAACTGAAGAAAAGGAATAAATAACAGCAAAGAAATCAAGTTGAAAATAACGAATAATAAATTGTAAACAATCGTTAAATTGGCACTTTTTTTATGTGCGAACACCCATTTATAAAGTTGTTTAAATTCTTTCATTTGGCACAAATATAAGATTTTGTTTGCCTAACTTTTCAAAAGCGAACGAACATTTCTTACTTTTGCACTATGAGTTCAACAAGACAAAATAAAATTGAAGGTGTAATACAAGAAGAATTATCTTCATTTTTTCAGCGACATGCACGTGAAATATGCTTAGGAGCAATGGTGAGTGTTACGCAGGTTCGTGTCACGTCTGATTTATCATTATCTCGCTGTTACCTGAGTGTTTTTGCTGGTCCTCCAAAAACGGAAGTACTAGAAAACATTCAATTAAACAAAGGGAAAATCAGAGGCGAGATTGGAAAGCGTTTGAAAAATATGCGTAAAATTCCTGAATTAATTTTCTTCATTGACGACTCGTTAGACTATGCTATGAAAATTGAAGAATTACTTAAAAAGTAAGGTATCAACGTTTCCTATTATATCGCCAAAAGGTACTTGTCCGCCAAGCGCAAAAAGTCAATTATACAATTGATAACGCGTGTTTCTGTTATTGGTATTGCAACGATTACCGCAGCATTGGTTATTCTTTTGTCAGCATTTAACGGCATTGAATCACTGATTGAGAAACTGTATTCAGACTTTGATCCTTCGATAACGATTCGATCCAATAGTGGAAAAACATTCAATCCAGAAAAAGTAGTGTCCTTAAATCTTCAAAAAATTGAAGGAGTCGCAGATGTTTCCACCTTCATCGAAGAAATTATTGTGATAAAGCATGAAAAAAAGTGGGTGAATGCTACCATCATTGGTGTTGAATCTTCTTTTTTAACGATGTCAAAAATGAAGAAACACCTTGTCGATGGTCGTTCAGTGATAGAAAACAGCGGGCAACCAGTTGGTATTATAGGTGCAAATTTATTAGATAAATTAGGTGGTTTTATTCCAGAGCGTGGCATGGAAACTGTTCAAATTTATGCCCCAAAAAGAGATGCTAAGATTCGGATTGGCACCAATCCGTTCTCGAGTCGTTTGTTGCAAGTATCTGGAAGAATGAACTTTAACAAAGAAGTAAATACCGAAAAGCTAGTCGTTCCAATTAATTTCACAAAAGACCTCTTAAACTACAGTAATTCAATTACTGGAATTTACATTAGTATAAATCCGGGGTATTCAATTGAAAATATTCAACAAAAAATCAATGAAAAATTAGGCGCAAATTATAGCGTAAAAACAAATGCAGAAAAGAACGAATTAATTTTTAAAACAAGTAAAACAGAAAAAATAATTGTGCTCATTCTTTTATTATTTATTTTCATTTTAGCAGCCTTTAATTTAATCGCTTCCATCACCGTTTTATTTATCGAGAAAAAGGGAAATATTCAAACAATGATAGGCTTTGGTGCAAATCAAAAAACCCTTTTTTCAATATTCTTGTGGGAAGGGGTGTTAATCGCAGGAAAAGGGATTCTTTATGGATTAATAATTGGTTATGGGATTTGTGTTCTTCAATTACAAACGGGGATTTTAACCATGCCAAATTCTAACGGTGAAGCATTTCCAATTCTATTAAAGTGGGCGGATGCGCTAACCATCATTGGAAGTGTAAGTTTAATAGGATTTCTATTCTCTTACATTCCCGTTTTTGTGCTATTAAAGAAAAACTTTGGGCACTTGAACTATTGATGCAAATTAGATTAAAAAAAAATAAAAAAAATCTGATCGGAAACTTTTTAATATTCAGATAAAAGATATATCTTTGCGCCCAAATTCAGAGTAGTGAATAAATCACTCAGAGTTACTAATTAAAAAAGGCAATAGATGTCCGCAATTAAAGGAATTATTTCACAGGTAATTGGTCCTGTAGTAGACGTAAACTTCGAAAAAGGAGTATCTCTTCCAAATATTTACGATGCATTGGAAGTGTTCAAAACAGATGGTACACGTGTTGTATTGGAAGTTCAATCGCATGTTGGAGAGAATTCAGTTCGAACAATTTCAATGGATTCAACAGACGGTTTCCGTCGTGGGATGGAAGTAACAACAACTGGAAGTGCAATCAAAATGCCGATTGGAGATCAGATTAAAGGTCGTTTATTCAATGTAATTGGAGAAGCAATTGATGGTATCAATGTAGTTGATAACTCAAATGGTTTGCCAATTCACCGTGAAGCGCCGAAATTTGACCAATTATCAACAGCAACAGAAGTGCTTTTCACTGGAATTAAAGTAATTGACTTAATTGAGCCGTATGCAAAAGGTGGTAAAATTGGTTTATTTGGTGGAGCCGGAGTTGGTAAAACAGTATTGATTCAAGAATTGATTAATAACATCGCTAAAGGTCACGGTGGACTTTCTGTATTTGCAGGAGTTGGTGAGCGAACACGTGAGGGGAATGACTTATTACGTGAGATGTTAGAATCAGGAATTATTAAATATGGTGATGCGTTCATGCATTCTATGGAAGAAGGCGGATGGGATTTGTCAAAAATTGATGTGCCAGGAATGGTAGAATCGAAAGCGACATTCGTATTTGGTCAAATGAATGAGCCACCGGGAGCACGTGCGCGTGTTGCTTTGTCTGGTTTGACAATGGCTGAATATTACCGTGATGGTGAAGGAGATGGGCAAGGAAAAGATATCTTATTTTTCGTTGACAATATTTTCCGATTCACACAAGCAGGATCTGAAGTATCAGCTCTTTTAGGACGTATGCCATCAGCAGTAGGTTACCAACCAACGTTGGCTTCTGAGATGGGTGCGATGCAAGAGCGAATTACATCAACAAAAAATGGATCTATTACATCAGTACAAGCGGTTTATGTACCTGCGGATGACCTTACCGATCCAGCACCAGCAAACACATTTGCTCACTTAGATGCTACAACCGTATTATCGCGAAAAATTGCAGAGTTGGGAATTTATCCTGCGGTGGATCCTTTGGATTCAACATCTCGAATTTTAACGCCAGAAATCGTTGGAGAAGAGCATTACAATTGTGCGCAACGTGTTAAATTAACCTTGCAACGTTACAAAGAGTTACAAGATATCATTGCGATTTTGGGGATGGATGAATTGTCTGAAGAAGACAAATCAATTGTACACAGAGCGCGTCGTGTTCAACGTTTCTTATCTCAACCATTCCACGTTGCTGAGCAATTTACAGGAATTCCTGGGGTTTTAGTTGACATTCAAGATACTATCAAAGCATTCGATGCGATTTTAGATGGTAAATACGATCAATATCCTGAAGCAGCATTCAACTTAAAAGGTGGCATCCAAGATGTGATTGATGCTGGTGAAAAAATGTTAGCAGAAACAAATTAATTCGCTAAAACATTAGAGTATGCAATTGGAAATAATAACACCAGAAACAAAAATCTTTTCAGGAACGGTAACTGCGGTTCAGTTTCCAGGATTGGATGGTTCGTTTCAAGTATTGGCTGGTCACGCTCCAATCATAGCAGGATTAAACAACGGAATTGTTAAAGTTGATTTACAAGACGCATTCGAAATGAATGAAAAAGTAAGTCCTTCAATTTCAACAGAAGCATCTAATTCTAAAGTAATCAATGTTACTATAAAAGGTGGCGTTATGGAATTACTAAATGATAAAATTATTGTGCTTGCAGAATAATTTAAAATAAATTTTGAGAAAAGGGATTTGGTTAACCAATTCCCTTTTTTTGTTAAGGTATGTTAAGTATAATTAAGAAAACTTCATACATTGCATTAGATTTCTTATTTTCGTTACTTATTGCCAAATAAAATGGATTACTTATCTAAAATAGACATATCAAATACCCCGAAACATATTGCTATCATTATGGACGGGAATGGTCGTTGGGCAAAAAAGCAGGGCCACGAGCGTTTGTATGGGCATAATTTTGGCGTAGAGTCTATTCGTGAAACATTAAAAGCAGCAAAAGAGATGAAGGTGAAATACCTTACATTGTATGCTTTTTCGACCGAAAATTGGAATCGTCCAAAAGAAGAAGTTGATGGATTAATGGATTTATTGGTTCGTTCATTGGCAAATGAAGTGAAGGAATTAGCTGAAACGGGTGTGCGATTAAAAACGATTGGCGACATAAAAGGCTTGCCTCAAAGTTGTCAAGATGAATTAGCAGAATCCATAGATTTTACAAAAAACAATTCGGAAATAACCTTAGTGTTAGCATTAAATTATAGTTCACGCTGGGAAATCACCGATGCAGTTCAACAGATAGTTGAAAAAGTAAAACACGGAGAATTATCCGAAATTACGGCTGATGAAATTTCAAATCATTTAACAACAAAAGGAATTCCAGATCCAGAGTTGTTGATTCGCACAAGTGGTGAGCACCGCATTAGTAATTTTTTATTGTGGCAAATCGCGTATTCTGAATTTCATTTTACAGAAACATTGTGGCCAGATTTTAAAAAAGAAGATTTATACAAAGCTGTTATTGATTACCAATCACGGGAACGAAGATTTGGAATGGTTTCAGAACAATTAACCTAATTATGCAAAAATTTAAACTTTTTTTAGTACTATTCACATTCATTATTCTTGGCGTTGTTAACAGTCAAGAAAACAATGATGCAATTGGAATAGGAACTACAAAATTTGACTATAAAGAGCCGAAAAAGTATGAAATTGGTGGAATCACTGTTGAAGGAGCTGATAATTTTGACCCACAAGCAATCAAATTAATTGCAGGTTTACGTCAAGGTCAAACAATTTCAATTCCAGGAGAACCGATTTCAAAAGCCATTAAAAATTTATGGAAAGAAGGTTTGTTTTCTGATGTGCAAATTCTAGTTGAAAGAGAAGTTTTAGGAATTGTATATTTGGCCATTAAAATTAAGCCTTTACCAAAATTATCTCGGTATAAATTTAGAGGTGTAAACAAGCGAGATGCAGATAAAATTAGAGAAGAAATAACACTTTTTTCAGGTAAAACAATCACGAACAACTTGGTTCATCAAACTGAAAATAAGATCAAAGGATATTTTAGAGAAAAGGGTCATTATGCCGTGCAAGTTAATATAAGCCGCGTAGTTGATACTTTAATGAATAATTCAGAGATTTTCTTCATTGATATTGAAAAAAATAAAAAAGTAGGTATTAAAAGAATTGAAATTGTTGGGAGTTCGAGTATTCCTGAGTGGAAATTAAAATTAGCGATGAAGGACACCAAACAACGTTCGATTTTACGCATTTTTAAACGTTCAAAATTCACTGAATCTACCTACGAAAAAGATAAATTAGCGCTTTTAGAGAAGTTCAATGCAATTGGTTACCGCGATGCTTCGATAAAAATGGATACTGTTTACAAATTGGATGAAAAAAATCTAATCATTCAATTAACCATAGATGAAGGGAATAAATATTATTTCGGAAACATTGAGTGGATAGGTAATTCAAAATTTAAAACTTCGTATTTAGATACTGTTTTAGGTATTAAAAGAGGTGATGTTTTTAACAAAAGTTTATTAGAACAACGTTTGAATTCAAGTCAAGATGGGCGAGATATTACTTCGATTTACATGGATCGTGGTTATTTATTCTTTAGAGTTGTTCCTGTTGAGACAAATGTCAGTAACAACTACATTAACTACCAAATGCGCATCATGGAAGGAAAAGAAGCGCGTATAAATCGAATTATCATCAAGGGAAATACGAAAACGAGTGACAATGTCATTAGAAGAGAAATACGAACGAAACCAGGTGATTTATTTAGCAAGAATGACATTATACGAACGCAACGAGAATTGGCACAACTTGGTTTCTTTAATGAACAAGGATTTCAAGTGAACCCAATGCCAAATCCAGCGGATGGAACCGTTGATATTGAGTATGTTGTAGAAGAAAAATCGTCTGATCAAATTGAGCTTTCTGGAGGATACGGTGGTGCAGGGCCAACAACAACAGGAAGAATTATCTTAACTGTTGGATTGACATTTAGTAATTTTTCAACAAAAAAACTCTTCAAAAAAGAAGCATGGTCGCCATTACCAGGTGGAGATGGGCAACGATTATCGTTACGTGTTCAAACAAATGGACAATTTTACCAAGGGTATAATTTCTCCTTTACTGAGCCATGGTTTGGTGGTAAAAAAGCAAATTCTCTTTCTGTTTGGATGAATCATACAGCATTAGGAAATGGTTATTTAAAAACAAATGCGAATTATACGGGAATTGGAATTACGGGTGTTGGTGTTGGAATGGGCAGAAGAAAAAAATGGCCAGATGACTATTTTACAGCTTATTATGAATTAAGTTATCAGTATTACGATGTAGTGAAAGATACACGTTTCCCTATTTTCAACAATGGTTTCGCTAATGATATTGCATTAAAATATGTTTTGCAACGCAGCTCAGTAAGTGCCCCAATATATCCTCAAAGCGGTTCGAATATAACATTTACAGCTAAGACATCATTGCCCTATTCTTATTTTGAAGGAAATAAAGATTATAGTTTATTGTCAGCACAAGATCGTTTTAAGTACTTGGAGTATTTTAAGTTGAAGTTTACCGGTGAGTGGTATTTTCCTTTGACGCCTGATAAAAAATTAATATTAATGCCCCGATTTGGATTTGCATTTATGGGTGCGTATAATAAGTCCAAAGGTGTTACCCCGTTTGATCGATTCTCTTTAGGGGGAAGTGGCTTATCAGGTGTGAACCAATTAGGAGGTAGAGAAATCATTGCTTTGAGAGGTTATGAGGACAACTCGATTTCTTCGTCTTCTGGAGAACCAATTATTGCCAAATATTCACTTGAATTGCGTTACCCAATTTCTTTGAATCCATCAGCGACCTTCTACGCATTATTGTTTGCAGAAGCAGGAAATGTATTTCCATCGTTTGATAAATTTAATCCTTTCAACGTGAAACGAGCAGCAGGAGCTGGAATACGTGTGTTCTTGCCGATGTTTGGGATGTTAGGATTGGATTACGGTTTAGGATTTGATAAATTGGATTATTGGTCGTCCGCTTATGGCGGTGCTTCAGATGCGTCAATTTCAACAAAAGGCTATTATCCTAAATTAACATTTACCATTGGAATGAATTTAGGAGAATTGTAAAAAACACAATAATTTTCTTAATTTCGTCGTTGATGATTTAAAATACTATGAAAAACCTTATTTTATCTTTCTTATTCATTTTAGGCACGTCTTTTGTGTTTGCTCAAAAGTATGGTTATATTGACTCGGATTATATTTTAGAAAGCGTTCCAGAATATAAAGAAGCGAAAGATAAATTGAACAAATTAGCGGATCGTTGGACTAAAGACATTGAAGATCGATATGCTGTTTTGAAGATGAAAAAAGACAATTTTTCCCGTGAGGAAGTATTGTTACCATCTGAGGAAAAAGCGAAACGCAAAGAAGAGATTTCAAAATTAGAAACAGAAGTTTTAGAGCTTCAAAAAATGCGTTTTGGAGTTAGTGGTGATTATTTTAACAAACGACAAGAATTAGTAAAACCAATTCAAGATAAAGTTTTTGATGCATTACAAAAAATTGCATCTAAAAAAAATTATACCTTTGTTTTCGATAAAGCAAACCAAAGTAATTTGGTGTATGCTGATAGCAAAACAGATTTAAGCAATGATGTTCTCAAAGAGATGGGAATTACAGTTAAATAAAAAGTAAATTTTAAAAAGTAAAACAAAATAAGATGAAAAAAGTAGTATTAGCGATCGTTTTAATGATGGGATTTGGGGCAGCAATGGCGCAATCTAAAGTTGCACATGTAAATTCTCAAAGAATATTAGACACATTACCATCAAGAAAAGCAGCGATGGTTAAATTAAAAGAATTTGAAACAAATGGTGTAAGTGAATTAAAAGAGATGGAAGCAGATTTCAATGCTAGCTATAAAAAATTCACCGAAACTTCAAAAGATAAAACACCATTATTATTGAAAATTGAAGAAGAAAAATTAATGAAAAAACAGCAAGCGTTGCAAGATCGTGAACAAACATTGAATCAAGAAATGCAAGCTTATAGTCAAGAATTAAACAAACCAATCTTGGAGCGTGTTCAAAAAGCAGTTGAGATTGTATCTGACCGTAAAAAATTAAATTATGTAATTGATGAGTCTGTTACCTTATATTTCAAAGGTGGTATGGATGTTACAGCAGAAGTAATCGTCGAAGTATTGAAATTGGATGCTGAAGCAATGAAAAAATAATTCAAATCTTTAAAAATTTGAAAGGGTAATCACAAACGATTACCCTTTTTTTGTAGCTTTACATCACAATGGAAAAACAACAAGGACCTATTGGCGTATTTGATTCTGGGTATGGTGGTTTAACAGTTCTTAAAGAACTTCAAACTAAACTGCCGAATAATGATTTTCTATACTTAGGAGATAATGCGCGTGCACCATACGGAAATCGTTCATTTGATGTTGTTTACGAATATACCTTAGAAGCTGTTAAAGAATTGTTTTCCAGAGGTTGTTCGTTGGTAATTTTGGCTTGTAATACTGCTTCTGCAAAGGCATTGCGTTCGATACAACAAAATGATTTACCGAAGATTGATCCTGAAAAACGAGTATTGGGTGTCATACGACCGAGTGCAGAAGTAATTAGTGATTTAACAAAATCAAATCATGTAGGAATCGTAGCTACCCAAGGCACTATTCAATCAAATTCCTATAAAATAGAATTGGAAAAATATGCTCCATCTGTTCACATTACTCAAAAAGCATGTCCAATTTGGGTACCATTAATTGAAAATAATTTGCATGATTCGTTGCCCGGAAAAATGTTTATCAAGCAAGATATTGAGTTGTTATTGGCTGAAAATGAAAAAATTGACACGATTGTTTTAGCGTGTACGCATTATCCTTTAGTAAAGGACTATTTAGAGGAACTATTACCTGATTCGATTCAAGTTATTGCACAAGGAGCAATTGTTGCTGAAAAATTAGTTGATTATTTAAATCGTCATCCAGAAATGAATCTTAAATGTTCTAAAAATGGAAGAACTGATTATTTGACAACGGAAAACGAAACTATTTTTAATGAAAAAGCGGGTATTTTTATGCAAAAGCAAGTTGCAGCCATTCACATAAAGTTATAATTAAGAAAACGTTAAGTTAAAAAATAAATTTTTTTAGATTAATTCTTCTTAGTAAATTTGAAAGAATTTAAAATTGTCCTCCTTGATAAAAATCAGTGATTTTTTGAAACCAATTTTGAGTCGCATATTAGGTTAACGTTAGATGTTTAAATTAGGTAGTTTAGTTGTTAGTTTTTTTCTTTTACAAGTTGCTTATTCTCAGCAATTGATCATCAATGAAGTTTCTCAAGGTGTTGTTTCTAATGGTGAATACGTTGAATTCGTTGTTATAGGAACACCTACATGTGTAACACCCGTACCAACGGTTGATTTGCGCACAGTAATTTTTGATGATAATAACGGATATTTTGCAAGTGGAACTGGGATGGGTATTGCATCTGGCGCTATTCGATTTGCCAACAATTCATTTTGGCAAAATATACCGCAAGGCACTATTATAGTAATTTACGACAATTCGAGTCCTAATACGAATTTACCACCTGATGATCTTTCACTAACTGATGGAAATTGCAAATTGGTTATCCCGATAAATGCAACCTTGTTTGAAAAAGCAACTATTAGTCCTACAACGGCTAATTCTGCATATCCTCCAACTGGAAATTGGACACCTGGAACTATTTGGTCGCCTCTAGGAATGGCAAACGGCGGTGATTCATTTCAATTGCCGCTTTCAACGAATACCACTGTCCCTTTTCATGCGGTAAGTTGGGGAAACAACTCTACAAATCCAATAATTTATTTTGCTGGATCAGCTACAAATACTGTATATTCATTTAAGAATGCCGTTTCCAATAACTGGAACACACAAGGGAACTGGGCTGCCGGGGCGAACTCAAGTGATGAAACACCAGGCGCTCCAAATAGTCCACAAAATGCTGCATGGATTGCATCATTGAATCCGCAATGTGGTATTACTTCTGCGATGTCAATTACCCCAGTTGTTGTTAACGAAACGTGTCTTGGAGCTTGTAATGGAAGTGCAAGCGTGACAATCAACAATGGAATTGGACCTTACACCTATTCTTGGTCGAACGGGCAAACGAGCGCTGCAATTTCAAATTTATGTGCCGGGAATTATGCTGTAACCGTTATAGGTTCAAATGGTTGTTCAGCTGCTCAGTCGTTTTCAGTTTTAGCTGGAACAGCTTCGCCAATTGCAACAATACAAGCGGCAGGACCTTTTTTATCCAATTCACCCACAACACAATTAGTAGGTTCCCCAGCAGGTGGAACATGGAGTTCAAATTGTTCAACGTGCTTAACATCAACTGGAATTTTTGACCCTTCAGATGCGGGAGTTGGAACATTTCAAGTGTGTTATCAAGTTGGTTCAGGAGTTTGTACATCAGATACGTGTATTTCAATAACGGTTAATTTACCTTGTGCAATTCAAACAACAATCACTGCCGCATCAATCAATGAAAGCTGTGTAGGCGCATGTAATGGTTCAGCAAGTGTTAGTGTTAATACAGGAGTTAGCCCGTATTTATACGCCTGGTCGAATGGTCAAACAACTGCAACTATTTCAAATTTGTGTGCAGGAAATTATACCGTCACTGTTACAGGTGCAAATGGTTGTTCGGGTACTCAAACTGTAAGTGTTTTGACGAATGTTACAACACTAATCGCAACGATTCAAGCGGCTGGTCCATTTTTATCCAATTCACCTACAACTCAATTAGTAGGTTCGCCTACCGGTGGAACTTGGAGTTCGAACTGTTCAACGTGTTTAACAGCAACAGGAGTTTTTAATCCTTCCATTGCTGGTGTTGGAACATTTCAAGTATGTTATCAAGTTGGAACAGGAGTTTGCGCAACTGATACGTGTATTTTGTTGTTAGTAAATGCTCCATGTGTCCCACAAACAACCTCATCAAATTCAGTAATTTGTCCAGAAGATTCCGTATTACTTTTTGGAAATTGGGAACATCTTCCAGGCGCTTATTCCGGTGCTTTTATCGATCAAAATGGCTGTGATAGTTCGCATGTAATCAATTTATCTTTGTACACTGTTAATCCAATACAAGAGAATGTAATAGTATGCGAAGGAGATTCTGTGTTCGTCTTTAACACTTGGTATTTCGATAATGCAACACTTTCACAACAGGAGCAAACAAGTGAAGGCTGTTCAGTTGTTCATTCCGTAACTATAGCATTAGAAAATTGCGAATTTGAGCTTCCAACGATTTTTATTCCCAATGTATTTACGCCAAATACTGATAATGTAAATGACACGTTTGAAATTGTGATTTTTGGCGGCTTAGTTGAACAAGCCTACATCCTCAATCGATGGGGCGAACAAGTTCATGCATTTGATCCGAATTATTTAAAATGGGATGGTACAAATGATAATACAAAACAGCGTGTTTCAGATGGTGTTTATACCTATGTTGTTTACTTCAAGCCAAGTGAATCCCCAATAGAAGTTCATACAGGATTTGTAACCATCATTCGATAAAAAATCCCAACTACAGAATAATTGGGATTAAGTATTTAAGGTTTTTTTAAGATTAAAACTCCGCGTTTAATGGTGTTCTAGGGAAAGGAATTACATCACGTATATTTGTCATTCCCGTCACAAACATTACCATTCGTTCGAAGCCTAAGCCAAAACCTGCGTGTGGCACAGAACCAAACTTACGCGTGTCCATGTACCACCACAATTCTTCTTCAGGAATGTTAAACGCAGCGCATTTTTCTTTCAAAATATCTAAGCGCTCTTCACGTTGTGAACCTCCAACAATTTCGCCAATCCCTGGGAATAAAACGTCCATTGCTGCAACCGTTTTACCGTCTTCATTTTGACGCATGTAGAACGCTTTAATTTCAGCAGGATAATCAGTTAATATTACAGGACATTTGAATTCCTTTTCAACTAAGTAGCGTTCGTGTTCACTTTGCAAATCGATTCCCCAAGAGACATCGTATTTGAATTTTTTCTTTTTATAATGCGAAGAATTTTTCAATACTTCAATCGCTTCTGTGTATGTTAAACGTTTGAATTCATTGGCAACAACAAATTGTAAACGCTCAATTAATGACAATTCGTTGCGTTCATTTTGAGGCTTTTGCGCTTGTTCTTGGCTTTCACGATCATTTAAAAATTTCAAATCATCTTCACAATTATCCATTACATATTGACAAATGAACTTTAAAAAATCTTCTGTCAAGTTCATATTTGCTCTTAAATCGTTGAATGCAACTTCCGGTTCAATCATCCAAAATTCAGCTAAATGACGCGACGTGTTTGAATTTTCAGCTCTAAACGTTGGGCCGAATGTATATACTTGTCCTAGCGCTAAAGCCGCCAATTCAGCTTCTAATTGGCCAGAAACTGTTAAGTTCACGGCTTTACCAAAGAAATCTTCTTTATAGTTAACTGAACCATCTTCGTTTAATGGCGGATTTTTTGGGTCTAAGTTCGTTACTCTAAACATCTCCCCTGCTCCTTCTGCATCAGAACCTGTGATAATTGGCGTATGCAAGTAGAAAAAACCTTTTGAATTAAAATAATGGTGAATGGCATACGCTACAGCGTGACGAATTCTAAAAACAGCTCCAAAGGTATTTGTTCTAAAACGAAGGTGTGCTTGTTCACGTAAAAACTCAAGACTGTGTTTCTTTGGTTGCATCACTGTTCGTTGCACATCATCAGGATTTGCTTCGCCGATGATTTCTATTGCAGAAACTTGTAATTCAAACGCTTGACCAGTTCCTTGAGAAGCAACTAATGTTCCTGTTAAACCAACTGCTGCTGCCGTCGTTATTTTTTTTAAGATTGCTTCGTCGAATTGCTCAAAATCAACAACTGCTTGAATGGTATTAATAGTTGAACCATCATTTAATTGAATAAATCGATTGCTGCGAAATGCTCTTACCCATCCTTTTACAAGGTATTCTTGACCGATTTTTGGGTCTTTAATAAGATCAACTATTTTAACTCTTTCCATGATGCGTGCTTTTGAATAACAAAAATAAGAAGAAAGCGCCTATTTTAAGCTATTCTGTAAGGATAAAAAAGAAATGGAACGAAATTATTTGTTATTCCAATTGGTCATGGTCATGTTCAACCCAATCGTTGCGAAACTTTTTATGAATTCTGTCGCAGTTTGAATGCGTTCTTCAATTGTTAAACGCTCTTCACTGTTCCATTCACCTAACACATAATCCACTTGTTGCCCTTTGTTGAATTCATTGCCTACTCCAAAGCGTAAACGACAATATTCTTGTGAATTTAGAACTGCTTGAATATCTTTTAAACCATTGTGTCCACCATCACTGCCTTTCCCTTTCATGCGTAATTTTCCAAAAGGAAGCGCTAAATCATCCGTGATTACAACAATATTTTCGCGTGGTATTTTTTCAGCTTGCATCCAAAAGTTAACAGCTTTACCAGAAAGGTTCATGAAAGTTGTCGGTTTAATCAAAACCAATGTTCGACTTTTAAACTTTATCTCAGCGACTTCCGCGAGTTTATTCACAGCAAATTTACCGCCATATTCTTTGGCCAAAGCCTCCACTACTTTGAATCCGATGTTGTGACGAGTTTCCGCATATTTATCACCTGGATTGCCTAAACCGATAATTAAATACTTCATAGCTTATTCGTTAAATTGCAGCCGTCACAATTTGCGCAACGTGTGTTGGCGTAATTGCTCCCCGCTCTCCCATCGTTAACCAAGAACGGTCTTCAAAACGTTTTTTAATTTCAGTAGCAATCGAATCCGTATCCGTTGAGTAATTATGAATTTTTGTTTCAATGCCTAAACGGTTAAAGAACGCTTCCGTTTGACGAATTGCTTCGTGTGCTATTTCTTCATCCGAACCAGTTAAGTTCCACACACGTTTTCCGTACTGCGCTAATTTTTCCTTTTTCGTTTCAAATTGATTTTCATACAAGCGCGGTGCAATAATTGCTAAAGTTCGTGCGTGATCGATCCCGTAAATTGCAGTTAATTCGTGCCCAATCATGTGCGTTCCCCAATCCGTTGGTACTCCGCAACGAAGATTCCCATTCAATGCGTGCGTTGCCGACCACATTAAATTCGATGCTAAGCGATAATCAGCAGGGTTTTCAATAACTTTTTCAGCAATTTCAATGAGTGTTAACAGAATTCCTTCTGCTTGACGTTCTTGTAGTAAATTATCCGTTGGATAAGTAATGTATTGTTCTAACGTATGCATGAACGCATCTGTGATTCCATTTGCCAGTTGACGTTTGGGCAAGGTTGCGATTAAACTTGGGTCGCAAAAAGAGAATTTTGGAAAAAATAAAGGTCCACCCATCGCGCGTTTTTCCTTCGTTTCCGCTCGACTGATTACTGCGCCTGAATTGGCTTCAGATCCAGTAGCTGGAAGCGTTAATACCGTTCCAAAAGGCACTGCTTTTAAAAAATCACAGCCTGGTTTACGATCCAAGACATCCCAAGCTTCGCCTTCATAATAAAAAGCACCTGTCATAAATTTCACGCCATCAATAACGGATCCACCGCCAACAGCTAACATGAAATCAATCTGTTTTTCTTGCGCCAACGCTACTCCTTTCATTAAAGTAGCATATTGAGGATTTGCTTCGATTCCACCAAATAATACCACTTCAAAACCAGCAAGCGCATTTAATAAATTGGTTAACAAACCGGTTTTTTCGATACTTCCACCACCATAAGCGAGCATAATTTTTTTAGAAGGAGAAAATTCTCCTACTAATTCAGGAAGACGATTTAATTGTTCTTTACCAAAAACAATACGAGTTGGATTGATTACTTCAAAATTCAGCATATACAAAAGTAAGTAAAAAGGAAGACGTGTTGTGATATTTTTCGTACTTTCGCGCACCTTAATTTTCCGAGGCAATGGAGAGGTGTCCGAGTGGCTGAAGGAGCACGCCTGGAAAGTGTGTATACGCCATAAGTGTATCGCGGGTTCGAATCCCGCCCTCTCCGCCAAAGTTTTCAAAAGCTAGCCGAAAGGCTGGCTTTTTTGTTTTACTTGCGCTAAAAGCTCGCTTTTAAAAGCAACGTGAAATAAAAAAGTCAAAGATGCGCAGCAGCTTA
>CANLIL010000047.1 GCA_947491305.1 Flavobacteriales bacterium
CGGATCAAAAAGCGAAAATCTCTGAATTAAATTTGGGTGTTGCGTTGAAAAATGAAAAAATCAGAAAGGACACTTCCTTATCAAAGGATAAAAAGAAAGAAGCGTTAGAATCAAACAAAGCAACGCGAGACATGAATTTAAAAATGATTTTAACACCCGAGCAATATGCAAAAGTGCAAAAAATGGAAGCTAAAATGCATGATCGCCGCGAAGAACGAAAAGGCGAGAAAAAAGAACACGCACAACCAGAAGAATTGAAATAATTACAACAACATAAAAATCCCCAGCTAGTTTGTTGGGGATTTTTTTTACACAAAAAAGGCTATCCTCACAGATAGCCTTTTCAATTATATGTAAACTTATTAGTTTTCCATTAATTTGATCAAATTCAATGCTGAACCAGCTTTAAACCATTCAATTTGAGAATCATTGTACGTATGATTCAATAAAATGATTTCTTTTGAACCATTTGCATGAACGATTTCTAAAGACAATGGTTTTCCTGGCGTGAAGCTTTCTAAATCGATGAAATTGAAGGTGTCATTTTCTAAAATTTTATCGTAATCAGCTTCGTTTGCAAATGTCAAACCTAACATCCCTTGTTTTTTCAAGTTTGTTTCGTGGATACGAGCAAATGATTTCACGATAACTGCACGCACACCAAGGTGACGTGGCTCCATCGCTGCATGTTCACGTGAAGAACCTTCGCCGTAATTGTGATCTCCAACAACGATTGAAGGAACACCAGCCGCTTTGTAAGCACGTTGAACAGCAGGAACCTCTCCTACTTCACCTGTCAATTGATTCACTACAGCATTTGCTTTACCATTGAATGCATTCTCCGCACCAATCAACATGTTATTAGAAATATTATCTAAGTGTCCACGGTATTTTAACCATGGTCCAGCCATAGAAATATGATCCGTAGTACATTTACCTTTCGCTTTGATCAATAATTTTGCGTCGGTGATGTTTTTACCATCCCAGATTGGGAAGTTTTCCAGCAACTGTAAACGAGAAGAATCTGGCGCAACAGCAATAACAACTCCACTTCCGTCTTCAGCCGGGGCTTGGTAACCAGCATCTTCGACATCAAAACCTCTTTTTGGTAACTCGTCGCCTTTAGGAGGCATCAATTTCACTTGTTCGCCTTTGTCGTTCGTTAAATAATCTGTTAAAGGATTAAACCCTAAATCACCCGCAATTGCTAAAGCAGCAACCATTTCAGGAGAAGTAACAAAGGCATGTGTATTTGGATTTCCATCCGCACGTTTCGAGAAATTTCTATTAAACGAGTGAACGATTGTATTTTTTTCTTGTTTTTCAGCACCTTCACGGTCCCATTGTCCGATACATGGTCCACAAGCATTCGTAAACACTTTCGTTCCCATTTTTTCAAACGTTGCAATGATTCCATCGCGTTCAATTGTGAAGCGAACTTGTTCAGAACCTGGATTAATACCAAATTCAGCTTTCGGAGTGATTCCATGAGCAACAGCTTGTTCCACAATAGAAGCAGCTCTTGACATATCTTCGTACGATGAATTTGTACAAGATCCAATCAATCCCCATTCTACTTTCATAGGCCAGCCATTTGCTTCCGCATCTGCTTTCATTTTAGAAACAGGCGTACCTCTATCTGGCGTAAAAGGACCATTAATATGTGGTTCTAATTCAGATAAATTAATTTCAATCACTTCATCGAAGTAAGCAGCAGGATTTGCATAAACTTCAGCATCACCTGTTAAATGTTCAGCAATTGCATCAGCAGCATCCACCACTTCTTGACGACCTGTAGCAGCCAAATATCTTCTCATTGAATCATCGTAACCAAACGTTGATGTTGTAGCACCAATTTCAGCTCCCATGTTACAAATAGTTCCTTTTCCAGTTGCAGAAAGAGAAATCGCACCATCACCGAAGTATTCAACAATTGCACCTGTTCCACCTTTCACTGTTAAAATATCAGCCACTTTCAAGATCACATCTTTCGCTGAAGTCCAACCGTTTAAATGACCTGTCAATTTCACACCAATTAACTTAGGAAATTTCAATTCCCAAGCCATTCCAGCCATTACATCTACAGCGTCAGCGCCACCAACACCAATTGCAACCATTCCTAAACCACCAGCATTCACTGTGTGAGAATCCGTTCCAATCATCATTCCACCAGGAAATGCATAATTTTCTAATACAACTTGGTGAATAATTCCAGCACCTGGTTTCCAGAAACCGATTCCATATTTAGTAGAAATCGAAGACAAGAAATTAAATACTTCATTGTTTTGATTCAAAGATGCTTGTAAATCTTTACTCGCTCCTAATTTTGCTTGGATTAAGTGATCCGCATGAACAGTTGAAGGTACAGCAACTTTTTTCTTACCCGCTTGCATGAATTGCAACAAAGCCATTTGAGCAGTTGCATCTTGCATGGCAACACGATCAGGTGCAAAATCCACGTAAGACTTACCACGTTCGAAAGCAGTTTGTGCATTGCCATCCCATAAATGAGCGTAAAGAATTTTTTCTGAAAGTGTTAAAGGTTTGCCTACCACTTTACGCGCAGCTTCGATGCGTTCTGGGAATTTAGCATACACCTTTTTGATCATGTCTAAATCGAAAACCATAGTGTAATATTGAAATTAGTGTATTTTTTTATTGGTGACAAATTTAAGTAATTAATTGCGAAAATATTTCAAAAAAAGCGCTAATTTGATATAGAAAGCTGATTGTTAGTCATTAATTTAAAATAATCTTACTCAAAAAGTAAAAAAACTTGCTAATTCAGAAGAAAATCGTACATTTGCACCCTTAAATATTTATTAATTAAACAATTCAAGTATGAATTCTTACGAAACTGTTTTCATTTTAACTCCCGTTTTGTCTGATGATCAGGCAAAGGAAGCAGTGCAGAAATTCGAAGGCGAAATAACGTCATTGGGTGGAAAAGTTAAGCACTCTGAGAACTGGGGATTACGTAAATTAGCGTACCCTATCCAAAAAAAATCAACAGGATTTTATTTCCTAATTGACTTTGACGCTGAAGGAAGCGTTGTAGCTGGTTTAGAATTATTAATGAAACGCGATGAGCGTGTAATGCGATTCTTAACAGTGAAAATGGAAAAAGATCACCAAGCATATGCTGAAAAACGCAGAGCTAAGATGGGTGAGAAAAAAGTAACTGCAACGCCTGCACCTACTGCAGAAGCAGAAGCTTAATCATTAACTTTAAAACTTAAAAAAATGTCACAAAACGATATTCGCTATTTGACTCCGATTAACATCGAAATCAGAAAAGATAAGTATTGCCGTTTCAAAAAGAGCGGAATTAAATTCATCGATTATAAAGATGCTAATTTCCTTTTGAAATTGATCAACGAACAAGGTAAAATACTTCCTCGCCGTATTACAGGTACATCTGCAAAATACCAAAAGAAAGTAAATAAAGCTATCAAACGTGCGCGTCACATTGCTATCTTGCCTTACGTAGCTGATATGTTGAAATAAGTCGATTGTTTAACAGGAAAAATTTAAAAAAATGGAAGTAATTCTTAAGAAAAACGTAGACAAATTAGGATACGCGAATGAGGTGGTTACGGTAAAACCTGGTTACGGTCGTAACTTCTTAATCCCTCAAGGATATGGTATTTTAGCAACAGCTTCTGCAAAGAAAGCGCATGCTGAAATCATGAAACAAAAAGCACACAAAGAAACGAAGATGTTGGCTGAAGCGCAAGAAATTGCTGCGAAATTAGAAGCTGTAACTGTTACAATCTCTACGAAAGCTGGAGAAAACGGTAAAATCTTTGGTTCAGTAAATACTGTTCAATTATCTGAAGCTTTGAAAAAAGTAGGATTTGATATTGATCGTAAGTCATTGAAAATTAAAGACGAACCAATTAAAGAAGTTGGAACGTTTGAAGCTGAAGCAAACCTTCACAAAGGTGTTAAACCAGTTTTCAAATTTGAAGTTATTGGAGAATAATTATTCTTTATACCTTTTGAAAGTCTCGGCATTGTCGAGACTTTTTTTTTGATGAAACATTCCACTCGTTTCAACTTTTATTCCGAAATTTAAAACATGTTTGTAAAACAACTTCTTTTTTTATGTTTGTTCGTATTCATTGCTTGTTCTCCCAAGAAAAAAGCAACATCAACTAGTTCACATTTAAACTATGCGCAAAATATTAAAATTCAACCAGCATTAAATGGTACGAAAGTAGAACTTGTAAATCCAAAAACAAACAAGGTGTTTTACTATTATTTAGGAAAAACAAAACCAAAAAACTTAACGAGTAATTTTACTTTTATTCAAGTTCCTGTAAAAAGAATGATCACTTTAAGCGGAACAGATATTGGAATGATTTCGAAATTATCCGGAGAGAACAACATTGTTGGTGTTGCAAATGAATCTTACGTTTACAATAAAAAAGTAAAACAAAATTGTAAAAATGGGCACACAGTAAGTTTTGGAGATGCAACAACGATGTCGTTTGAGAAAATCATACGTTCAAAAGCTAATTGCATCATTTACAGCGGATTTGAAAATCAATTTCCACACGAAAAACAGCTGAAACAAGCGAATATTACGTGCATACCAAATTTTGATTGGAAGGAAATCCATCCTTTAGGAAAAGCAGAATGGATTCGCTTATTTGGAATTTTACTAGGTAAAGAACAGCTAGCAGCTAAGTATTTCAAATCCTGCGAAAAAGAATATTTGAATTTAAAAAAAATAGCTAAAAATTTACCGCTTTCGAAACAAGTTTTTGTTGGAAATTTAATCGGTGATACGTGGTTTACTCCTGCAGGAGGGAATTATTTAACGCAATTATTAAACGATGCAAAAGCAGCTTACACCTACAAAAAAACGAAAGGCACAGAGAGCTTAGCGTATAGCTTTGAAAAAATTATGCGCGACAATCAAAAAGCTGAATATTGGCTCAATCCTGGTGTGTCAAGTCAACAACAATTACGCGCTAGAAATCCTAAAATGGTTCATTTTAAAGCATTTAAACATAAAAAAATCTTTTGCTATTCTAAAAATCTAAACTATTTTTGGGAAATGAGCGCCATTGAACCTCAATTTGTTTTAGCTGATTTAATTCGCATTTTACACCCATCACTTCAATTAAAAGGAACACTCCATTATTATTCTCAAATTCATTGAAAAACAGAAAATTCATATTACCCATTGCGTTAAGCTTATTACTAATTATTTTAAGCATATTTCATCTTGTAATTGGAGAATTATCATTCAATTTTACAACATTTTACAATTCAATTTTCAACTATAACGCTTCCAATTCAACAGAATTAATTATACATGAATTTCGAATTCCCCGATTACTTATTGCACTAATTGCTGGAAGCGGATTAGCGGTTTCTGGAATGCTAATGCAAACATTATTTAACAATCCACTTGCAGGACCTTATGTTTTAGGGATTAATACAGGCTCAAGTTTATTTGTAGCTTGTTCATTAATGACGGGTATTCCATTTTTCACAAATGATTTCGGCATAATAAGTAGTGCCTTAATTGGTGCATTTATTTTTGGGCTAATCATTATCGGTTTTTCAACGTTTGTTCGCTCACATATTTCATTATTATTAATTGGATTAATGCTTGGAAGCTTTACAAGTTCTATTATTTCAATGTTGCAAACTAACAGCGCTGCTGAAGAATTGAAATCATTTACAATGTGGACCATGGGATCGCTCCAACAAGTTGAATTCAAGCAGCTGCCATTAATAGTCATTGTATTTATGATTGGAATGCTATTAAGTGTTTTTCTTATTAAACCGTTAAATACGCTTGTATTAGGCGTAAAAGCTTCTTCAATGCTTGGCCTCAATATAAAAATGATTCGTTTCACAAGTATTGGAGTCACAGCAGTTTTAACGGGACTTATAACGGCATTCTGTGGTCCGATAGCATTTGTTGGATTAGCTGTTCCAAACATCACACGCTTGCTTTTTAAAACACAATCTCACGGAATTTTGTTAGTAGGAAACAGTTTGATTGGCGCTTGCTTTTTAGTTGGTTCCGATTTATTGATTGAATTAGTTGAACCCTATTTTCACCTACCAATCAATGTGTTTACATCATTTATAGGAGCCCCAATAGTAATCTACATTTTGATAAAACGCTTGAAATGATTCATTTGAAAAATTGTACGATTGGTCACACAAATCCCTTGTTTTCACTAGATGAAATTCAGTTGCTAAAAGGGGAAATTTATGCGTTGATTGGCTCAAATGGAGCTGGTAAATCAACCTTTTTTGCAACAATTACTCAGCAAATAAAACTTTTGAATGGTTCAATAACGATTGACCAACAACCCTTAAAAAAATTCTCTAAAAATAGCCTTGCAAAACAAATTGCTTTTGTTGAATCAACCTCAGATTTACCTGATTTTTTAACTGTTAGAGAATATTTAGCACTCGGAAGAACTCCTTTTACAAATACCTTTGGTCGATTAACTGCAGGAGATATTGAACAAATCAACAAAATTGTTCAAGTTTTAGATTTAGCACCTTATTTAAGTAAATTCATGTTAAACCTAAGCGATGGTGAGCGACAAATTATGGCAATTGGGAGAGCATTGGTTCAAGACACACCATTGATAATATTGGATGAACCGACCGCATTTTTAGATTATGGTAATCGAAAAAAAATAATTCAACTACTTAAATACCTAGCTAAGAAAGAAAATAAGTGTATTCTTTTTTCATCGCACGATATCGAACTTTGTTTGGACGAGGTTCAACAACTTCTCTACATTGATTTTGAGGAAAAGAAACTTATTTCTACAGGGAATATTACGAAAGAACTATTGATTCAAAAAGCGTTTCCGTTATATTGAAAAATCTGATTTTAATGCTGCATTCACCGTTTCAATTAGTTGCGAAAAAGAGGCCGCTTTAATTGCGAGCAAATCAAAATCTACTATTTCTAGCATACTTTCAGTTTCTAATGTGCGAACTAATTCTTTTCCATCGTTAATTTCGAGCAAATCAATGGAAGGTTTAAGCTGGTGGGCATTATAGTTAATTAATTTCCCATCTTTCAGTTCAATTCCTTTGTTGATTTGAACCACACAACTCGATGAAGTTTCGATGAAAATTTCAATAATCGATTTCACAAAAGAGATATCTCCATTAGCAATTGCTTCGATATTTTCAGAAGAATACAACATATTTACCTGTTAAATTAATTGTCTTTTAATTTTATTAAAGAGGTCTTCTCGCTTAAATGGTTTCGATAAATGATCGTTCATTCCAACTTCTTTGTACTTTAATTCATCCGAAACAGAAGCGTTGGCCGTTAAAGCAATTATTGGAATACTCGATTTTAAATTGTTACGAATTTCGATTGTTGCTGAAACTCCATCCATAATTGGCATTTGAATATCCATTAAAATCAAATCGAAATTTGTTGTTTTTAATTTTTCTAAAACTTGTTCACCATTTTCGGCTAATTCATACTTTATTGATTCTTTATCCAAAATTGCTTTTATCAGCATTTGATTCAGTTGGTTATCTTCAGCTATTAATATTTTTATTTGATTGAACATATTATTTTTTTAATTCAATGATGGTTTCATGAAATTGCATACTTTAAAATTTAGATCAAATTTTTCCTTCCTTCATCATTCTATAAATAGTTGATTTCCCAACGTCTAATTTATCTGCAACCTTTAATACATTGTTATTGTAGCGTTGCAAATACCATTTAATGATGCGGGTATTGTATTCTTCTAAGGTCAATTCTTCCTGTAAAAAATCTTCTACCAGGTGGCGTTGGTTAAACTGAACATCGTCGGCTTGAATTTGATTACCTTCACTCATTACTACTGCAATTTCTGCAATCGACTTTAATTCTCTGACATTTCCGGGATAATTATACTTCATTAATTTTTCCAAAGCAGCTGGTGAGAAATCTTTTTTAGGCATTCCGTTATCTTTACAAAAATCAACTGCGAAAGTTTTAGCCAATAAAATAATATCGTTGCCTCTTTCTCGTAATGTTGGTAAATCAATGCGTAAACCCATCAAACGATAGTACAAATCTTCTCTAAAATTTCCCGCTTTCACTTCTTCCAAAAGATCTCGGTGCGTCGCAATAATTATTCGCACATCAATTGGAATTAATTTATTTGATCCCAAACGACAAACTTCGCGTTCTTGTAAAACACGTAATAATTTTGCTTGCATATTCAAATCCATCTCTCCGATCTCATCCAAGAATAACGTTCCTGTATTTGCTTCTTCAAATTTTCCCGGTTTTGAGGAATCAGCTCCTGTAAACGCACCTTTTTCGTAGCCAAACAATTCGCTTTCAATTAACTCTTTAGGAATAGCGGCAACATTTATCGCTACAAGTGGTTTTTTAAAACGATCGGAATTGAAATGAATCGCCTTTGCAACAACCTCTTTTCCTGTTCCCGTTTGACCATAAACTGAAACGGTGATATTTGTTTTAGTTGTTTTCTCTAATAAAGTAAAAATTCGTTGCATTGGCGCACTTGAACCTTTAATGTATTTTTGAAAATTGTATTTAGAGGATAGTTCAGTGCTTAAAAGTTCGACTTCATTTTGCAATGTATTTTTTTCATTTGCCTGATGAACAATGTGCCACAGTTTATCCATTGCTGTAGTATCCTTTATGATGTAATCATATGCTCCTGATTTCAACATTTCTAACGCCGTATTCACATCTTCCTGCGCAGAAAGAACAATTACGGGAATACTTGGATACTCTTTTTTAATTTTTTTTAATAATTCTAATCCAGAAATATCTGGCAAAGTATGATCTAAGGTAATTACTGATGGTTTTTCAGAAATTTTGTTCAAAAACGATTTTCCGTCACGAAAAACTTCTACCTCAAACTCTGGATCTAGCATTAATTTATGACGCAACATGCGGGAATACAAGGCATCATCTTCTACTACAAATATTTTGGTCTTTCCCATATTAGGTAATTTTGTCCTAAAATAGGAATTTTCAGCAAGTTGGCAATGAAAAATAACATATTAATCAAAAAAATAAATCAAAAATTTTATTTTTTTGTTATTTCTAGATCCGTAATGTATTGATTTGGAGCCTTTCCAGTGACCTCTTTAAAACTTATAAAGAATGTATTGTATGTTGAAAATCCAACTTCTTTAGCAAGTGATTCAAAGGTGTTTTGCTTTAAATAATTGCATTGAACTAAATTAATACAATCATTTATTCTAACTTTTTTCTTGAAATCGGAAAATGATAATTTAGAATGGTATTTAAATACATGTGCTAAATGACTTTTAGGAATATTTAATTTATTTGCTAAATCACTAATAGAAAAACCTGAAACTCTAAAAAAATTATTTTCTGCTAATGCAGCGTCAATTTCTTTAAAAATAACTTCAATGTTTTTACTTAAATTAAGGCTTAATTGTAAATCTTGTTTATTGGTTATTTCTGTTAATGCCGATGAACTCCAATTATTACTTAAAATATTATTTTTTGATTCCAGTTCATTTTCTTTCGAAATAAAGTTATAGTAACCATGTAGTAAAACCGGATTAGTAATTATTTTCATAAAAATAAAAAACCAGATAACTGAATTAATCCAAAAGAAAATATTATCAGAAACAAAACCAACTTGACTTGATAAAATTAATGAAACGGTTAATCTGACTTCAATCAAAATGAAAGAAGCAAATAATAATGTCGTCCATTTTTTTAATTCTCGACTTTTTTGATCCGTTGAAAATAGTGCTTTAGATTTATCCCAAATATTCACTTTTAATAAATTAAATATTTTTAAAGTATAATAAAAAAATAAAATCAAGACAAGAACTATAAAAACATTTTGTTTATTCAAACCAAAGATTGTTTTTATGAAATCAATTTTATTAATTACTATTAACAGTAATGGAAAGACAAAATGTAAAAGTGTTTTAAAATTGAATTTTGGATTTTTTTCAAATAAATTTTTAAAATACAAATAAGGAAAAGCTATCAAAAATAAAAATAAATTATTCCTGGATATATTTAATATTACATCAAAATGATCTGTTAATTCTAGATATCCTCTCACGACCATCTTTATGGATATACTAAACATCAAAATCGCAAGATAAATATTAACGTAGCGATTAGATTTTAAAGAAAATAATACAATAAATGAACAAATAAAGCCAAATGCTCCATTCATTATTAATGTTATATCAATAAATGTTTTCATATATAAATGAAAAAATAAATAACTAAATCTAATAAAAAACTAAAAACACCTATTGTATTATTAAAAACAGTTCAAAAATACCTATTAATAAACACAAAAGTGTTATCAAAATATTAAAAATCGCAAATCACAAAAACTGAGCCATGTTTAAATTCACTATAATTGTACTCAAATCAATAATAAATAAACAACCTTTGAAAACTATACTGCTACTATTTATAGTAATTTCGTTTCGTTCATTTGGCCAACAAATCCATCATCAAACAAATGCTTCATTAGGATCAATTATTTCTGTGCCTTCTGTTGGTTTGATCAAACAATCAATTGGGCAGCAAAGTGTTATTGGTAATTTCACGGGAGAAAATATTTTTGTTGGTCAAGGTTTTTTGCAAGGAAACTTTGCGAAAAAATCGTTCTCTTTAACATCTATTGAGGTACTTGCCTACCCTAATCCATTTGTTTCATCGATTAACTTTCAATTTTCTGCCGCTATAACAACGCCAATTGATATTAAACTTTATGATCTAGTTGGTAGAGTTGTATATTCTGCTAAAACAAATATTGAAAACAATTTATTAAGTATCGACAATCTTGCCTTGCCAAATGGTTCATATATTATTTCTTTAAAAGCTCAAAATTTAAATTACACCACCTCTTTAATTAAATCAAAATGAGAAAAATAGTACTATTTCTATTCTTTAGCACCCTAGTTTTGAGCTCCAAAGCACAAAACATGTATTTTTTAACGGGAAGTAATTTCTCTACCTATGATTTCAATCAGCAGATGACGACTACTTTAGAAAGTGGTACCGGAAGTTTCTACGAAATTGGCTTCAGCAAAAAACTTAAACCAAGGAATTTAGTTTACAATATTGGAATCAACTTAAATGAATACAATGCTTTCGCTCGATCAACGGCCAACAATTATGAATGGAATACCAAATACTTAGGTATTCAAAATGCCTTAGAATACCGCATTCCTTTAATGAATTATTTAGGATTAATTATACAAGGAGGAATCAACATTTCTTCAATCGTTTACGGAAAACAAAGTATAAATGGTACTTATTATAATATTACCAAACAAGCTGAATTTTCATACATCAATATCGATCCATATGCACGATTACAATTAGCGTTCAAACTTGGAGATATTGGTCTTATGAGTTTTGGCTATGGAATATGTAAAAGCTTTTTTTGGATGAATAACACGGCTGAAAAATTAACAATTACAACCAATCAACTCGTTTTTGGTATTCATTTTAATATCAATTAATATTTAAAGTTCTTCATATGAAAAAGTTAAGTCTTTTATTTCTTTTATTTGCTTCCTTTCAGCTTATCGCTCAAACGAAAGGAATCACGTATCAAGCAATTATTTACAATCCATCAGGGGAAGCGATTCCAGGTGTAAATAACACAACTGCACCAATGGCGAGCAAAAACATTTGTTTGCAATTTTCAATTATTGATGCTACATCTCAACTAGAATACCAAGAAACGTTCACAACAACAACCGATGAGTTTGGAATGGTGAACCTCGTTATTGGAAATGGCGTTCAAGTTGGTGGTTATGCTGCAAATTTTGATGCTATTACTTGGAGTGCGGACCAAAAATCACTAAAAGTTGAAGTCGATGTGAATGGACAGTGTGCTAGTTTCGTTGCTGTAAGTTCTCAAAAACTGGAATACGTTCCCTATGCTTTTCATGCTAACTCAGCTGAAAATGTTTCTGGTATTATTCCAATTGAAAATGGAGGTACAAATGCGTCAACTGTTTTGGGCGCTAAAACCAATTTAGGATTAGAAAATGTTGATAATACAAGTGATTTAAACAAACCAATCAGTATTGCAACACAAGCTGGTTTAGATCTAAAAGAAAATACTGCGAATAAATCAATTACTACTACTTTAGGTACAAGCGATGTCTTATTCCCAACTCAAAATGCTGTGAAAACATACGTTGATGCAAGTTCAACGGCATTAACTACAGCAATCAACAATGAAGCAACTATAAGAGCTGCTGCGGATGCGACTTTAACAACGAATCTAGCGAATGAAGCAACGACAAGAGCTGCTGCGGATGCTACATTAACAACGAACTTGGCAACTGAAGTAACTAATCGTATAAATGGTGATGCTACTTTAACAACCAACTTAGCTACTGAAGTTACCAACCGTACAAATGCGGATGCAATTTTAACAACCAACTTAGCTACTGAAGTTACCAACCGTACAAATGCAGATGCTACTTTAACAACGAACTTGGCAACAGAGGTTACGGATAGAACAAATGCCGATTTATTAAAAGAAAATACTGCTAACAAATCAACTGCAACAACTTTAGGAACAAGTAATGTCTTGTTCCCGACTCAAAATGCAGTGAAAACATATGTTGATGGAAACATTGCAACAGTAACAGCTGCAAATACTGCACTTCAAGCAACTGTTACTGCGAATGCTGCTGCTGCAACCAGTGCTCTTAACAATGAAGCAACCATTCGTGCAAATGCAGATGCTGTTTTAACAACCAACTTAGCCAATGAGGTAACCAACAGAACAAATGCTGATTTATTAAAAGAAAATACAGCTAATAAATCAACTACCACAACTTTGGGTACAAGTGATATTTTATTCCCTTCTCAAAATGCAGTGAAAACTTACGTTGATGCAAGTGCAACTACATTAACTACAGCAATCAACAACGAGGCAACTATTAGAGCTGCTGCAGATGCGACCTTAACAACGAACTTAGCAACAGAAGTAACTAATCGTATAAATGGTGATGCTACTTTAACAACCAACTTAGCTACTGAGGCTACTAACCGAACAAATGCAGATGCAACTTTAACAACAAACTTAGCCAATGAGGTTACGGATAGAACAAATGCTGATTTATTAAAAGAAAATACAGCTAATAAATCAACTACAACGACTTTGGGTACAAGTGATATTTTATTCCCTTCTCAAAATGCAGTGAAAACGTACGTTGATGGAAACATTGCAACAGTAACTGCTGCTAACACTGCACTTCAAGCTACGGTTACTGCGAATGCTGCTGCTGCAACCAGTGCTCTTAACAATGAAGCAACCATTCGTGCAAATGCAGATGCTGTTTTAACAACCAACTTAGCCAATGAAGTAACCAACAGAACAAATGCTGATTTATTAAAAGAAAATACAGCTAATAAATCAACTACAACGACTTTAGGTACGAGTGATGTGTTATTCCCTACGCAAAATGCGGTGAAAACGTACGTTGATGGAAATATCGCAACTGTAAATGCTGCAAATACTGCGACACAAGCAACAGTTACAACTTTACAGAATACAGTAGCAACCAACGTTGCTAATACAACAGCTTCATTAGCCTTGAAAGAAAATACTGCAAACAAATCAACTACAACGACTTTAGGCACGAGTGATGTGTTATTCCCTACGCAAAATGCGGTGAAAACATATGTAGACGGAAGTATTATTTCTGCGAATACTACAAACACAGCAGCAATCGCAGCTGTTCAAGCAGATGTAGACGCAAATGAAACAGCTGCATCCAATGCAATTACTTCACTTCAAAATACAGTAACGACCAACGCAACGAATACAACAGCTTCTTTAGCTTTGAAAGAAAACGCTGCGAATAAATCAACTACAACAACTTTAGGAACCAGTGATGTGTTATTCCCTACTCAGAATGCGGTGAAAACATATGTAGACGGAAGTATTACTTCTGCGAATACTGCAAACACAGCAGCAATCGCTGCAGTTCAAGCAGATGTAGACGCAAATGAAACAGCTGCTACAACTGCAATTACCACACTTCAAAATACAGTAACAACCAACGCAACGAATACAACAGCATCGTTAGCTTTGAAAGAAAACGCTGCGAACAAATCAACTACAACAACTTTAGGAACCAGTGATGTTTTATTCCCTTCTCAAAATGCGGTAAAAACATATGTTGATGGAAGTATTACTACTTCAAATACAGCAAACACTTCGGCCATCGCTGCAGTTCAAGCAGATGTAGACGCAAATGAAACAGCTGCTACAACTGCAATTTCAACACTACAAAATACAGTAACAACCAACGCAACGAATACAACAGCATCGTTAACTTTGAAAGAAAACGCTGCGAATAAATCAACTACAACAACTTTAGGTACGAGTGATGTTTTATTCCCTTCTCAAAATGCGGTGAAAACATATGTTGATGGAAGTGTTACTAATGTAAATTCAGCTAACACAGCAGCAATCGCTGCAGTTCAAGCAGATGTAGACGCCAATGAAACAGCTGCAACCAATGCAATTACTTCACTTCAAAATACAGTAACAACTAACGCAACGAATACAACAACTTCCTTAGCTTTGAAAGAAAACGCTGCGAATAAATCAACTACAACAACTTTAGGAACGAGTGATGTGTTATTCCCGACTCAGAATGCGGTAAAAACATATGTTGATGGCAGTATTACTACTGCAAATACTGCAAACACTTCAGCCATCGCTGCAGTTCAAGCAGATGTGGACGCGAATGAAACAGCTGCTACAAATGCAATTGCAACAGTTCAAAATACAGTAACAACCAACGCAACGAATACAACAGCTTCGTTAGCCTTGAAAGAAAATACTGCAAACAAATCAACTACAACTACTTTAGGAACGAGTGATGTGTTATTCCCTACTCAAAATGCGGTAAAAACGTATGTTGACGCGCAAGTTGCATCAGCAACTATTGCAGACGCAACTTCTACAGCGAAAGGAAAAATCCAATTAGCAGGAGATTTAGGAGGAACGGCTGCAGCACCAACTGTTCCAGCATTAGCTTTAAAAGCTCCACTTGCTTCTCCTACATTTACTGGTACAGTAACTTCACCTATTTATGCTTCTACTCCACAAACTTTAACAGATGCTGCAACAATTAGTTGGAATCCTTCAAATGGATTAAACGCAAGTGTTACTTTAGGTGGAAATAGAACATTAAGTTTTGCATCTACTCCAGCAGTTGGATCATACGGGACATTAATCGTTACACAAGATGCGACAGGAAATAGAACAATCACACTTCCTTCAACATCCAATAAAGTATTAGGGTCAGCTTCGACAACGACAATCGCCTTATCTACAGCTGCAAACGCAAAAGACATATTGAATTTTTACTACGATGGAACAAACTGTTATTGGAATATTGGACAAGGATATGGTACTGCAGCACCTGCTGTGATAACGAACTTGGCGACAGGAGTTTCAGGAACATTACCGTTAGCAAATGGAGGAACAGGTTCAACAACCTTGACTGGATACGTAAAAGGAAATGGTACATCTGCCATGACAGCGAATACAACGATTCCAGTTGCAGATGTAACAGGTGCAGCACCAATCACATCTCCAACCTTTACAGGTACACCAGCAGCTCCAACAGCAGCAGCAGGAACAAATACTACACAATTGGCAACAACGGCATTTGTAACATCAGCTTTATCAACATCAGGACTTCCATCACAAAGTGGAAATAACGGTAAATACTTAACAACAAATGGCACTTCGGCATCTTGGGCATCTGGAGTATCAGGTTCTGGAACATTGAATTATATCCCTAGGTTTTCAAGTTCTTCCGCTCTTGCAAACAGTTCTCTTTCAGATGATGGAACAGGCCTTCGAATAGGCAATCCAAACGGAACAAATGGGATATACACTGGATTAAGTTCATATGACAATACAAGATTAATGGTTTCAGGAGGGAGAGAATATGAAAGTATAAGAATGACTTTTCCTGGTGATCCATATAACAACGAACTCTCTTTCAATTGGTACGGTTCAGCTTGGCGTATGAGAACGGAAAGAAGTAGTGCGGAGATTACAGATTTATCATTTTGGAAAACTACTGGCGCAGGAGTAACTACCGAAAAAATGAGAATTGATGGTGACGGGTATGTAAAAGCTACTGGTTTTAAAACTCAAAATGGCACCTCATCTCAGTTCTTAAAGGCAAATGGAACGGTGGATAATTCAACATATTTAACCACCTCTGCTTTAACTTCTCCTGCACTTACAGGAACGCCAACTGCGCCAACAGCTGCAGCTAATACGAATACAACGCAAATAGCAACAACAGCTTTTGTAACATCAGCTTTATCAACATCCGGACTTCCATCACAAAGTGGAAATAACGGGAAATACTTAACAACAAATGGAAGTTCAGCATCTTGGGCAGCATCTCCAGGTGTTCCATATTCAGGAGCTACAGGTGCAGTGAATTTAGGTAACTACAATTTGACGGTATATGGTGTGAAAGTTGGTGTAGGAAGTGGTCCGGACCCTTATTTCTTGCAATATAGTACGGTTGTTGGTAAGGACGCTTTAGTAAGTAATACCTATGGTTGGCAAAATAATGCTTTTGGTTTTGAGGCAATGAATCAAAACACAACTGGTAATGGAAATAATGCATTTGGGCTTTCAGCTATGAGAAGTAATACTTCAGGAAACAATAATGTTGCTGTAGGGCAAGCTGCGTTACATTCTAGTGTAACAGGAAACATGAATACAGCCATTGGTGCATCTGCAGCATATTCTTCTTTAGGCAGTCAAGTAACTTCTATTGGTTATGAATCTCTTAATGGTCAAGGCACAGGAACAGGGAATACTGCGCTTGGATGGCGTGCTGGAGCTGTAGTTTATGGAAGTAATACGTTTAGTACGTTTTTGGGGAATAATGCGACGGCTCAAAATGGCACTACAAATGCGACGGCAATAGGAAATGATGCATTTGTAAATACAAGTAATACTATTCAATTAGGAAATACAAGTATTACCAATGTGAAAACAAGTGGAACACTTACTGCTGGTAATGTTACCTATCCAAACTATCATAACAGTGTGAATGGTCAAATATTAACGACGAATGGTTCGGGTGTGGCTTCTTGGACAAATACAATCGCCATTGCAAATGGAGGAACTGGTGCGACTACTTCTGCCGCGGCATTAACAAATTTAGGTGCAGCACCTCTTGTTTCGCCTACCTTTACAGGAACTCCTACAACTACCACAGCATCAACAGGAACAAATAACACTCAAATAGCTTCAACGGCATTTGTGAACAGTTCCATCTCTAGTGCGAATTCAAGTTTAGCGCCGATTTGGTCACCATCATTTAATGGTACTCCAACTGCGCCAACAGCTGCAGCTAATACCAATACAACGCAAATAGCAACAACAGCTTTTGTCGCAAATGCCTTATCAACAGCCGGACTTCCATCTCAAAGTGGAAACAATGGAAAATTCTTAACTACTAATGGTTCTTCAGCATCTTGGGCAGCATCTCCAGGTGTTCCATATTCAGGAGCAACAGGTGCAGTTAATTTAGGAGATTATAATTTGACAGTGAGAGGAATTAAAATTGGTACTTCAGGAACTGATAACGTTGCTTTGCAAAATAATACGGTTATAGGAAGAGATGCACTCACGAATACCACAAATGGATACAACAATTTGGCAATTGGAAATACTGCATTAAAATTAAACGTAGGTGGATATAATAATATTGCCATTGGAAATGAATCACAATATAAAAATTTATGGGGCTGGGGCAATGCATCTGTTGGTGTTGCAACATTAAACCAAAATGTAACAGGAAATTTTAACACAGCTTTTGGACATTCAGCTGGATATTTTTTAACTTCAAGCTACAATACAGCAATTGGACACAATGCGCTAGATGGTCAAGCTAACGGGGGTGGAAATACGGGTGTTGGAGTTAATGCGGGAGGCGTGCCTTGGAATCAAACAACTTATAATAGTACTTTTTTAGGATACAATGCAAAAGCTCAAAGCGGTCTTGATAATGCCATCGTAATCGGTTATAATGCATATACGAATGAACATAACACTATTCAATTAGGAAACAATTCAATCGTAAAATTGAAAACTAGTGGAACACTTACTGCTGGTAATGTAACTTATCCTAATAATCATAACTCTACTGCTGGACAAGTACTTACAATAAATGCTTCTGGTATTGCCTCTTGGACTAACGCTTCTATATCTATACCATTAGCTTCAACGATGGACGCAGCTAATGTAACATTAAATAGTACGCATAATGGGTATATTTTTTATTCTCAACATACAACAAACCCAAATTTTCCAAATAATTTACCAAACGGATTTAGTTGTACAATTGTCAACTATTCAAATGCTACATTTACCTCAAATTCGCTGAGTGGGATGTTTTGGTTGAGTAACAATACTTCAGGAGCGAATACGTTTACTATTCCATCTGGTGGAACAGCTATCATTCATGTTGTTAACATTCCAGGAGCAGGATTAAGATATTACGTGAAATAAAATAAATGTTAATTAGTTGTTCATGGCAAACTCAAAGGACATTATTGAACCGAATCTGCAAATACAAATAGTTCAGGTCAATATTTTAGAATTATTGTTACTGATGTTTGGAAGGACACGAATGTGGTTATTAGTCAAGGACTATCTTAGTGTTGCATTAAAATTTAAAAATTAACAAATGAATAAAATACTCACACTTTTGTTCCTAATCTCCGCATTCATTTCCAATGCTCAACGAAACATGTTTGTTGTGCAAAATAATTATGTAGCACCTTCAATTGTATATCCAACAACCATTAGTAACACTACCGGATTGGTGCTTTTCTTAGATGCTGATAATTCCTCCAGTTACCCGGGTGCTGGAAATACGTGGTTTGACATCAGTGGAAGTAATAACCATATTTATTGGACTTCACCTGCTCCACAATTCATCACCGATAATGGGATTAAGGTCATTAAAACCACTAACACACTTGGTACCTTAAGAGCGATGACTTCAAATACCTACACGAATTTACCAATAGGAAACACTCCTTTTACTGCGATAGCGTTTTTTAAGCCAAATGCGACCAACGCAGGGAGGTTTCTCCTAAGTGTTGGGCCAGCAGATAATTCATGTGGAGGTACGCAATTACATCCTCTAGTTATTGGAGCTGGAGGAAAATATTCTGGTGGTGCTTGCGGCGGTTTAGGAACTTGGTCAAATTCAACCGGAGTTACACCGGCAACCAATGCCTACGTTTGCGTAGCAACTACTTATAGGAGTAGTACAGAGAAAGTTTATGTAAATGGAAATTTAGATAAAACGTCATCTTTAAATTTTAATATTCCAAATAGTTCAGCGAATAAAGTATGTATTGGTTGGGTGAGAGATGATGGCGCTGGAGTCACTATAGATGCAAATATTGCCATGATCCTTTTTTTTAATAGAGAACTAAGTGCAGCAGAAATAAGCCAAATTTTCAACGATAACAAAGCAAAATATAACATTAATTAATGAATCTTAAAACGACATCATCTATCGATTTACTGAATTCCTGTTTCGGTTTTATAAATGAAATAATGAAAAAACTGTTTACCCTTTTATTCTTGCTCTCCGCATTCATCTCCAATTCACAACGCACCATGTTCGGGTCACAAAACAATTATGTGGCGCCGGTAACAGCATTTCAGGGAACGGTAGTAACAGGTGGACTTATTTTAAACTTAAATGCAAATTCCTATAGTGGATCTGGATCAACTTGGATAGATTTAAGTACGCAAAATAATTCAGCAACATTAGTTGGTAATCCTACATTTTCTATCAATCCTGCGAGTTTTACTTTTGCTTCCAATGTTATTGCAACCACCGCACAAAATAATATAGCCTTAACAACTGCTACTTTTGTAGCTTGGGTAAATCCTTCGCAAACACAAGGTTCTTATACGGGTATAATATTTAGTCGAAATGGCTATGGTGGAAGTTCAGTTCCAGCAACGGGATTGGATTTGTATACGAATAATTCAGTCGGATATCATTGGGCTGATAATGCGGCAACCTACAATTGGAATTCAAATTTATTGGTACCCAACAATACATGGTCTATGATTGCGATAACCATTACAGCTAATTCTGCAACTGCTTATTTATGCAATTCTAATGGAATATCAACAGCAATTAATTCTGCTTCTCATGGAACATTATCTGGTCTCAATTTTTTTATAGCATGCGATCCTGCAGATCAGACTTCAAGAGCGTTTAAAGGTAAAATAGCGACCAGTATGATATACAATACTGCATTATCAACTCAGAATATTTCAGATATTTATAATTTGCAAAAAGCAACTTTCGGATTGTAAAATAAGTAAAAAACACTTTGCTTATTGTATATTTAACTTTAAGCAATTATTAATAACCTATTAAAAAGCTAAAATAAGATAATAAAAGTTTAAAAAACACAATTATTATTTTAAATTTAATAATTTCAAAACATTTCTTCAATTTTAATTGTTTATTATTGTATACATTAAATAAACAACCTTTGAAAACTATACTGCTACTATTTATAGTAATTTCGTTTCGTTCATTTGGCCAACAAATCCATCATCAAACAAATGCTTCATTAGGATCAATTATTTCTGTGCCTTCTGTTGG
>CANLIL010000048.1 GCA_947491305.1 Flavobacteriales bacterium
ACATTTTCTGTTTGCGTTTGTGTTGCAATACCTCCACCATTCACATTCATACCTACATTCAAATTGATATTTTCAGAAGTACTTTGAGTTGAAGTAGTTGTTGTTGTAGTAGCTGTTGAAGTATTAGTTGTAATTCCAGTATTTAAACCAACATTCATGTTTAGATTTACATTCCCATTTACTTGACCATTCGTATTCATCGTATTCTGTTGCTGATTTCCTGAAACTTGTATGTTCGATTGATTGGATTGATCAGGAATTGTTTGTTGCACCACTTGAGATGAAACCGGAGCATCCGAATAAACCGCATAATTATCTTGTCGGTAATATACTACACCTGTTTGTTGCAAAGCACCCTGAGTTGGCTCCATACTCAATAATTGTAATTTTCCTTTTCCTTTTTTAAAAATGATGCGAGTCGTAATATCTGAAGGAGCATCAATAAAAAAGTTTTTATCAATATCGGGCGTTTTACCATCTGAAAAAATCAATTTTGTTGAATAGGCACCATTCTTCAATCCACTTACGTATACATTTGTTTGCGGCAATGAATTTTGTTTAATCCCATTCAAAATAACATAAAACGCTTGCCCATTATTATTGAAAACCATGAAATTACTTTGTGAAAATGCAGCGAAAAAAAACAAAAACGAAACAATACCTAATCCTACCTTCATATTTAATGATTTAATTTAAAGCATTAAAAATAACTAAAATTTCACTTAATACTCACAGAATGATGAAATTAATTGATTGATTATATCTTCAGTATGAAAAAAATTAACAATTATTTTAAAATATATAGTACCTTGTTATGCATAGTTCTTTACAAAATTGTAAATTTGTAAAAAAATTAAAAATGAGTTTAGAAAATACACAAGCTCAAATGCGAAAAGGAATTTTAGAGTATTGCATTCTTTCAATCATAAAACACAAAAAAGAAGCGTACCCGTCTGAAATTTTAGAAACATTAAAAGAAGCAAAATTAATTGTGGTGGAAGGGACACTTTACCCTTTGTTAACACGCTTAAAAAACCTGGAATTATTGCAATATCGTTGGGAAGAATCAACTTCAGGTCCGCCCAGGAAATACTATGCCTTGACTAAAATAGGACAAGCATTCTTGGAAGAATTGAGTGAAACGTGGGTTGAATTAAACCTTGCAGTAAATACAATAACTAAAAATTAATACAAATGAAAAAAACAATATCAGTAAATTTAAAAGGAACCAACTTCATTATCGAAGAAGATGCGTTCAACCGATTAGAAACATATTTAACGAAACTAGCTTCAAAATTAGGTTCAGATCCTGGAAAAAACGACATCATAGAAGATATCGAATTGCGTATTGCTGAATTATTTTCTGGTTTGTTAACAGAACGTAAAACAGTCATAGAAGACGAAGATGTCGCACAAATACTAGTCAATTTGGGTGATCCAAGTTTGTATGTCAGCGATGAATTTGAAACTGAATCAACTGTAAATGCGACTCAACAAGAAAATTCGGATTTCAAAAGACGTTTGTTTCGAGATCCACAGAATGGATCAATTGGTGGAGTTTGTGCTGGTTTAGCTAACTATTTCAATTTAGACTTAACGCTCATTAGAATCGTATTTGTTATCTTATTTTTTATTGGGGGTTTTACCATTCCATTGTATATTTTATTGTGGATTATCTTACCAGAAGCAAAAACGTCTATTGATCGTTTACAAATGCGAGGTAAAGCTGTAACTGTTGATTCTGTGAAAGAAGAAATTGAAAATGCGGCTGAATCAATCAAAACTAAATCCAATCGTTTTGCCGCAAACGTAACGCAAAACAAAGATCGATTATCAGCTATTGGAAAAGTAATTCGCATCATCTTTGGTTCAATTTTGATTTTCAAAGCAATCGGAATAACCATTTTATTTTTTACGTTATTCTTTGTTGGTTGGGCAATTTTTCCAGGGAATGAAAATGGGCATTTAACGTTTCAAGAAATGGGAACGTATTTTTTAAGCAGCGATACAGATTTCACACTTTCTTTCCTAACCGTATTCGTTATGTTCTCATCATTGATTTTGTTTTTATTGATTTTAGGATTGAAATTACTTTTAAATTTTCAAACAAAATGGACAAAATACACCTTAATCCTTTTATTTTCTGCTGGAATCATTAGCGTTTTTAGTGCCGTTATGTTAGGAATCAATACGGCTAAAGATTTTGCAATTGAAGGAGAAATCGAAAGAACTATTGCAACAGTTGATACAACCATTTTACATCTTGAAAACAACAGAATCAGTCCCTACAAAATTGGAAACGAATTTACCGTGAAATCCGATGGATTTAATGAATTCATTCATGTGGAAAAAAACCGTTTTATACGCAATGGAATCGAAATTGAATACAGAAGATCGAAAGATAGTTTGTTTCACATCATTCAAAATTTATCTGCACAAGGCCCTTCTCATCAAGCTGCACTAAAAAAAGCACGAAGCATCGAACATTTTTGCAAATTTGAAAATGGAGAATTACTTATTGCTACAGGCTATTTCTTCCCTATTCGCGATAAAATGAGGGCGCAATCATTGAAATTAATTATTGAAATCCCTGATAATAAATCCATCGAATACAATGGGAAAAGAATTCAATTAGAATTAGACCATGAAAATGAATGGGAAACAAACGAAGATAACGATGATGATTATAAGGAAAATGGGTACCTTAATCCAGCCGGAAATTACGAACATTGGGATTAATTTATACTAAATAAAATTAGAAAATTCAACCACATTAATAAACGCCAAATTATCACTAAATTTGGCGTTTATGCATTACGCGATTGTCGATATCGAAACAACAGGTGGAAGTCCAAAAACTTCTAAAATCACTGAAATAGCGATTTACAAACACGACGGCGATAAAGTTATTGATGAATTTGTAACCTTGGTGAATCCTGAAATGAATATTCCTGAATTCATTGTTCGTTTGACAGGCATAAAAGACAGCATGGTTCGAGATGCTCCTAAATTTTATGAAATTGCCAAACAAATTATTGAATTTACAGAAGGTTGCACATTTGTTGCACACAATGTTGGGTTTGATTACGTCATTATTCGACATGAATTTAAAAATTTAGGCTACGATTACAGACGGGAACATTTATGTACTGTTCGTGCTTCGCGTTATGTAATTCCAGGTCATGCTTCTTATAGTTTAGGTAAACTTACGCGTGAATTAGGAATTGAAATCAATGGGCGTCACCGCGCAGGAGGCGATGCTTTAGCTACGGCCGAATTATTTGGCTTATTAGTCAAAAAAGATCCGAGCGGACTCGCTACATTCATTCAAAAAGAAGTCAATCCAAAAGTTTTACATCCAAACTTAAACATAGAGTCATTGGAGGAAATCCCAGCAAAAACTGGCGTTTATAAATTCTTCAATGAATTCAACCAATTGATTTACGTCGGTAAAAGTAAAACAATAAAAAACCGTGTAGAACAACACTTACGGAATTCCAAAACATCAAAGGGTGCGAAAATGATGAAAGAAATCGCACGGATTGAGTACGAATTAACCGGATCCGAATTGATTTCTTTGCTGTTAGAATCGCAATTAATCAAACTCCACAGACCGATTTTTAATCAACAATTGAAAAAAAATAAATTTCCATATGGACTTTTTGATTTAGAAGATGCGCAAGGATATTTAAACTTCGCAGTTGCATTAACTTCAAAAACGTCATCAATTCCTTTAGCAAGTTACAGCTCTAAAAATGAAGCTATCGCTCATTTAACAAATTTGTGCGATGTTTACGACCTGTGTCAAAAGTTATGTGGACTTTATCCAACAAAAACAGCTTGTTTTCACTACTCAATCAAAAAATGTGATGGCGCTTGTATTCAAGAGGAAAAAACAACAAGTTATAACGCAAAAGCAGAAGTGCTCATCAACGCATTAACATTAAACGGGGATTCTTTTTATATTATTGAAAAAGGCCGTGAGAAAAGTGAAAAAAGCCTCATATTAATTGAACGTGGTATATTAATTGGATTTGGTTATGCGCCTTATCATTTTAATGGTCAACATTTTATAAAATGGCGGCGATTCATTCAAGAATTTCCTGAAGATCGTGATGCTAAAACAATTTTAGGAAGTTATTTGAGAGCAAATTCTTCACTTGAAATTATTCGCTTGTAACATTCTTTCCAATTATTTATTATTCTAAAATTGTAATCATAAAAAAAGCCGACTTATTCAGTCGGCTTTTTAAATCTATTTATTTCAATTACGCTTTTAAACGTTTTGAGAAGTCAATTAAGATTGGAGTTGCCACACACAATGAAGAATATGTTCCAATTACAACACCAACTAATAAGGCGAATAAGAATCCTTTAATCGCTGCTCCACCAAAGATAAACATGATCAAAACAACAACAAATAAAATCATCGATGTGTTGAAAGTACGACTCAATGTTGTATTCAACGATTTGTTGATGATATCATAGTGGTGATCATCTTCTTTACTGTTACGTAAATTCTCACGAATACGGTCAAATACAATTACAGTATCATTCATGGAGTATCCAATTACAGTTAAGATAGCAGCAATAAATGCTTGATTTACATCTAAACTAAATGGTAAATATCCGTGTAATAAAGAGAAAATTGAGATTACGAAGAACGCATCATGCGCTAAACCAACAATTGCTCCAATTGAATACTGCCAGTGACCGAAACGTAATAAGATATATGCAAAAATTGCTAATAAAGACAATGAAATTGCTAAGGCTGAAGAAGTCCACAACTCACTTGAAACGGAAGCAGAAATACTTCGTGATTCAACGATTTCGTACCCACCCATTTTAGCTTTGCAATTATCCAATGCACCTTTTAACTTTTCAGTTACTTCATTCGTAGCACCGTCATTTTTCAATTTGTAGTTGGTAACGATTTCAACATTGAAATCATTTGATTTAGTTTTCAAATCGATGGAAGAAATCTCTCCATTTTCAACAAATACTTTTTCTAATTTTTGACGGATGAATTCGATGTCAGCTTTTTGTTCAAACTTCGCAACAAATGTACGACCACCTGTAAACTCGACACTTTGTTTTAAACCTCTACCAAACATTGAAACAACTCCTAAAATTGTTACAGAGATTGAGAAGATGTAAAAATACTTACGTTTTCCAACCCAGTCAAAATGAAAGTTTTGGAACAAACCTTTCGACATATTTGTATTGAAAGAAATTGCTTTACCTTTCGTCAACCATCCTGTAATAACCAATTTAGAAATGATAATTGCAGAGAACATTGAAGTAAAAATACCAATGATTAATGTCGTTGCAAACGATTCAATTTCACCTGTTCCGAATACTTTCAAGATAATCGCAACTAATAAGTGAGTAACGTTTGCATCAATAATTGAAGGCAATGCTTTTTTGAAACCAACATTGATTGAACCTTCTAAGTCTAATCCTCTTGCTTGTTCTTCACGAATACGTTCAAATATTAAGATGTTTGCATCGACCGCTGTACCGATTGTTAATACGATACCTGCGATACCTGCCAACGTTAACACAGCACCAAATGACGCTAAACTTCCAAATATAAACAATACATTTACTGCCAATGCGATATTTGCAGCTAAACCTGCTTTTCCGTAATAGAAATACATATATAACAATACCGCTAAGAATGCAAATCCAAATGAAATCAAACCAGCTTTTGAATTTTCAGCACCGATTGTTGGTCCAACTTTTGTTTGTTCTTTAATCACACAAGGCGCTGGTAAAGCTCCACCATTTAACAAACCTGCTAAATCTTTCGCTTCGTTAATGTCAAAGTTTCCTGAAATTTGTGTGTTTCCACCAGTAATTGGATTGATCACACGTGGCGCACTGTAAACAACATCATCCATTGTAATTGCAACAATTCGATTCACGTTGTTATTTGTCATATCAGCCCATTTATCAGAACCATCATTGGTCATTGTTAAATCAACTGTGATTTTACCTGACTGATCGTCGTAACCTGTACGAGCATTTTTAACATCTTTACCACCTACCAACGATTTTCCATTTTCTGGAACACGGATAGCATATAAAGTATAAGCCTTTTCTTTAGAATTCGCAGCAACTTGTTCTAAATCTGCCGACCACATAAATTTGATGTCATCCGGGAACAAATCTAAAATGTCGTTTCTTTTTAAAATTGCACTAACTGCAGCTTTGTTTTCAGCAGTCACATAACCTAAAGCATAATCTCCAGCAGGCTTAACCATTTCTGATAACCCTTTTTGATTTCCACCTAACTTAGAAGTCAATGATTTTAAACTTGGAGCTGCCTTTGTTTTAGTTGTGTCAATTGAAACAGTTGTATCTGCAATTACTTCTTCCGTTTTCTCTACTTCTTTTTGACGTGATAAAACGCCTGCTTGTTGCCAAGTACTTGCAATTTCACTTGGGAAATACGTTTCGAAGAATTGTAAGTTCGCAGTTGATTGTAATTTATTAGCTACTGTTGCTTCATCTTGAACACCTGGCAACTCAATATACAAACGATTATTTACCGCATCTTTTTGAATATTAGGTTGCGCAACACCAAATTGGTTAATACGTTTCCCCATAATTTGCTCAACACCATCCATTGATGAAGAAGCAATTTTTCTAAAGAACGCATCAACATCTGAATCTGTTGAATTCAATCCTAACTCTTCTGTTTCACTTGTATTCAATAAACGAACAACTTTCATTCCGTTGTTCATTTTTGCACTTTCTTTGATAAACGTTGAAATGAAATCACCTCCAACAGTAGAGTATTTGTTTACAGCGCTATCAAATGGACGTTTGAATTTTAAATCACGAGGGTTACGTGCATAGTTCATTACTAAGTCTGGCAATGAAATTTCCAAAGTAACACTCATCCCGCCTACTAAATCCAAACCAAACGCTAAACTACGTTTTTTCGTTTCAGAGAAAGTAGATCCAAAAATTGGGTAAACTTTGTTCTCAGCTTTTTCTTTTAAAATCTGATTGATAAAAGCAGCTTTTGCCAACTCCATCGATTCAGGTTTAGAAAAATCGACACTTGTGTTATTCGGTAAAACACCAATATTATTTGTACTTGCAGCTTCTTTCTTAAGTGCTAATACTCTTTCATTTGCTTCCTTTATTGATTTATTCTCAACATTAGTGGAAACCCAAGTAAATGATAATTGGTAAAGACAAACAGCCGTTAGCAATATCGTTAAAAACCAAAAAAATCCTTTATTACGCATTTCGTAAAACAGTTAGTTATTATCTATTTAAGCCCGCAAATATAGAATTTAGGATTGTTAATGTCAATAAACTTTAGCATCTATTTCGAATGTTTATCAACAAGCTGTTGAAAAAAAAAGATTATTTTGAAAATAAAACTGAATCAATACTCGTTTAAAGCAAAGTCTATCAGCTCTTTAGAGAAATTACTCCACGAATTTTTCAATTTTTCATTCCGAATATTTTCTTTAAAAAAATCAACTTCTCCCTGCTTGAAAAAATCTTGTATTGCCAAAATAAGTGCTTTTTCATCATTGGGTGGAACAATTATTCCTGTTTTTCCATTTTCAATCGTCTCTGCTAATCCACCAACATTGGTTGCAATAAGCGGTACTTCAAAATGGAATGATGTTGCAGTGATTCCTGATTGAGTTGCTGATTTATACGGCAAAACACATGCGTCAGCTGCCGAAAAATAAAGCGCCACTTGGTCATCTGGAATGTATTGATTGAAAAAATAAATGGACGAATTTGAACTTTTTTTAATCAACTGATCGTATTTTTCAGTTTTTCCATACACTTCACCTGCAATTATCAACTGATACTCATCCGAAAGCTGATTGAAACTTTTTAACAATACATCCAATCCTTTATAATCGCGAATTAACCCAAAAAACAAAAGTGATTTCTTGTCCAATGCAACTCCTAATTGCTGCTTCGCTTGTTGTTTATCAATTTTTTCTCCAAAATGATCGTACCACGGATGTTGAATATGTTTAATCGTTGCTGTTGGCTGTATGCTTAAAATTGCTTGTTCAACAGCTTTTGAAAGCACAACAAAATGTGTGTATTGACTCAAAAAAAGACGATTTAAAACAGCATCAAAAAAACGTTTTTCATGGGGAATTAAATTATGTACCAAGGCAATTTTCTTCGTTTTTCTTGGAAGCAACTTAGAAAACAACGCTGAAAAAACACTGAAAAATGTCATCCAATAATTGAGGATAAAAACTTCTGGTTGGGATTGTTTTATTTTTTTTGCAGCTGAAAAATAAGTGAAGGGATTAAACGTGGAAATAATACGTTTTGCTTGAATACCCTTGTTTTCTGTTGTAATATATTGAGATGTTCCTGGAAACAAAAAATCTGGGTATTGCTGTTTAAATGTGAACGCTTGAACACTGTGTTCTTTTTCTAATTCTTCGGCTAGACGCTCATTGAATTGAGCAATTCCTCCTCTAAAAGGATAAAATGCAGAAAAAATAGAAATGCGTAGTTTTTTCAATATTCAATAGTAATTTATTCGATTCCGTATGAAACAAGTGTGTAATACAATTCTTTCCCTTTTTTAATAGTGTTTTTATCAAAATTGGCAATGGTATTGTCTTTAAAATACTTGTAAATTAACCCAACATTTTTAGCATAAATATCGTATTTTACGCGATCATCAACTAATGAAAAGAAATTTTGTATATCTACTTTTAAGGTTGAATTGAAAACTTGATTTCCTAAGTTAAAAGGCTGGTCGATTGTTGCATATTTTGCATTAATTTTAGGAGAAACATTGAACATGTTGATATTCCAAATTTTATCTAAAGTCGGTTTAAAAACGAGCTTAACAATGCGTTGATTTTCTTCCACTAATTCTGCTTTATTATTTTCAATAAGTGTTGTCCAAACATCTTTTAACAGCCAATTACCTTGAATAGAATCGCGCGTGTAACGCAAAAATTTACGGGTGATTCTTCCTGAATTATCGATAAATGTATCTCCGATAACTGTTTTCAATTGGTAATAAGCTGTGTCGTGTTGAACTGCTTGATTTTCGTCATGTTCAATATCAACAACATTGTAAATGCAAAATCTTCCAGGTGTTAAATCATAATATTCGTAATCAAACGAAATTTGTTCGGCTGTATCTTTTTCACACGCTAGCAAGAACAGAAGAACTGAACTAAAAACGAGAAAATTTAAAATAGTGTTTTTCATGTTTCAGCTTATTCGTTTGGATCAATTCCTTTTTGTTTTAACACAGCTAATTTAGCTTCCAATGCTTTTCCTTGTAACAACACACCATTGAAATAGTATTTTTTTCCAATTTGTTTACCTGCTTCATCGAAGCCAAAGGACCAACCGTGCAACAAACCATTTTTGTAACGTTCGCGAGCAAAGGGTTTTCCACTTGCATAACAACGCTCCCAAATACCAATTTTTTTCCCTAATAGATAATTCCCTTTTTCTTTGATTGCTCCCGACTCATAATATTCAGTGAATTCTCCATTGATGATTCCATTCACATAAGTTTCAGTCGATAAAATTCGTGGAGATTTCGTCTGCTCGTTCCATGCTTTGTAAAAACAAACTCTTTTTCCATTTAACTGATCATTTAAAAATGTTTCACCCGAAATTAAAAACCCTACTTCATTGTAATTGTACCACAATGAATCTTTCTTCAGATTTCGATAAATCCCAACACTCATTAACTTTCCATTTTCGTGGTACATTTTAGCGACAGAACGATTGGTATTGGCTTGGTGTTCAATTTTTGCTTTTACTGAATTACTTAAATAATAATAGGTAAACGTCCCTACTGGTTTATCATCCTTAAATTCTCCTTTATACTGTAATATTCTAGAATTTGGATAAGTTTTACTCCAAGCGCCTTGTTTTTTTCCTTTTGTATCCGTTAAATTTTGACCATAAGTAAAACTACAACTCAACAATAGAACAATAAAAATTTTATTTACCATGGTTTAACGTATTAAATGAGCTAATTCAATTAAACTATTAACTGTTACATCTGCTTCCACCTTGATAGGCTCAACAGTTTGAATGCGAACTGTTTTCATATTCAACGATTTTCCAAACAAAATATCAGAATCTGTATCACCAACCATAATTGATTTTTCAAAGTCTACCGTTTGAAATTCACTTTTTGCACGCAATGCCATTGCAGGCGAGGGTTTTCTAGTAGAATTTTCTGAGTTTTTTAATTCTGGAGCAAAATAACAATGCGTTATTCTACCATCATTTTTTTCAATTTCTGTAACCATAAAACGGTGAACATCCAATAAATTAGATTCAGTCATTAACCCTTTTCCAATTCCTTGTTGGTTGGTTACTACAAAAATATATTGAAAAGCTTTATTAAAAACAGCAATCGCATCTACAGCACCTTCCTCAAAAACAAATTCACTTTTTGAAGTAATGTAACCGCCCATTTTTCGTTGGTTAATGACTCCGTCACGATCTAAAAAAAGCGTCCAAGAAGCATCAATGTTCCACGCTTTCATCCGTCAAATATTTTTCAATCAAATAAACGTTTCGCGTAGACGAATTTCTACCTATTAATTCCGCTAAAAATCCAACTAAGAAAAATTGCACACCAATAATCATCGCTGCAAGTGCAACGAAAAATTCAGTTCGTTGAGCAATCAATTTTGCAGATTGATCAAAAAACAATTTATCAATTATTAAATAAAATGAAAAGCCAAAACCAATTAAAAACATCAATGTTCCAATTGCGCCAAAGAAATGCATGGGTTTTTTACCAAATTTGCCCATAAATACAACGGACAATAAATCCAAAGGACCATTTAAGAAACGGTTCATGCCAAATTTAGTAACTCCAAACTTACGAGCTTGATGTATTACCACTTTTTCACCAATTTTAGTGAAACCGGCATATTTTGCTAAAGCTGGAATGTAACGATGCATGTCGCCATACAATTCAATACTTTTAACAACACTATTTTTGTATGCTTTTAAGCCGCAATTGAAATCATGTAAGTAAATTCCAGTTAATTTTCGAGCTGCCCAATTGTATAATTTGGTAGGGATTGTTTTAGAAATTGGATCGTAACGTTTTTGTTTCCAACCAGAGACAACATCATAATCTTCTTCAATAATCAGTTTGTACAAAGCTGGGATTTCATCCGGTGAATCTTGTAAATCTGCATCCATCGTAATGACAACATCTCCGCAACACAACTCAAAACCTTTTTGAAGCGCAGCAGATTTACCATAATTGCGTTGAAATTTTATTCCGACAACATTTGAATCTTTTAATCGTAGTGCTTCTACTACATCCCAAGAACCATCTTTACTACCGTCGTCAATAAAAATCACTTCATACGTAAAAGAATGTTCATTCATTACTTTTTGAATCCAAGAATGTAATTCAGGTAACGATTCCACTTCGTTATACAAAGGAATGACGATCGATAATGCCTTCTTATTTTTCAACTCTTTATTAATCATAGTACTCGACAAATATACAAAACGTACTAAAAGTTTACTAATTGTAGATCCAATAACTTTTTACAACACCTTTAATTATACACTTACAAAATAAAGAATGCTGCAATTATGAATATTACAATAATGATAATATATTGCCAAACGTCAACAAAATAAGGGTAAATTGCTTTAAATCGTTCTTTTAATTTCATGCGTCGAAATTACTAAAACCATGCCAATAATAGCCTTGAAATTAATGAAAATTTAATTCAATTATCCTATTAAATTTGGTAGTTTCAAACTAAATTCAATCGAATTTTGAAATAAAATACAAACCGAATTTAATTTTTAAAATCGAACAGAGGTTTTTAGTATCTTTGTGTCGTTAAAAATTGGCTATGGCAAAAGAAAAAAACACTCAAAATTCACAAGAAATTGACTTTCAAAGCTTCAAATCTGAAGTATTGAATGATTACAAATTAGCTTGTATTTCTCGTGAAGCATCTTTACTTGGAAGAAAAGAAGTGCTTACTGGAAAAGCAAAATTTGGAATTTTTGGTGACGGAAAGGAATTAGCACAAATTGCTTTAGCCAAACAATTTAGAAATGGAGATTTTAGATCTGGCTATTACCGCGATCAAACATTAATGATGGCGAATGACCAGTTAACTGTTCAACAATATTTTGCAGGTTTATATGGTCACACAAACGAAACGGTTGAGCCACAATCTGCAGGTCGTCAAATGGGTGGACACTATTCGACACGTAATTTAGACGAAACGGGTGAATGGAAAAATTTAATGGAACAAAAAAATAGTTCTGCTGATATTTCTCCAACCGCTGGACAAATGCCGCGACTTTTAGGTTTAGCTCAAGCATCAAAGGTTTATAGAAATCATCCAACACTAAAAGATTTAGAACAGTTTAAAAAATTCACGAACGGAGGTAATGAAGTTGCGTTTGGAACAATTGGAGACGCTTCAACTTCTGAAGGTCCGTTTTGGGAAACAATCAATGCAGCCGGTGTGCTTCAAGTTCCAATGGTTATGTCAGTTTGGGACGATGGATACGGAATTTCTGTACCACGTGAATTTCAAACGACAAAAAATAGCATTTCTGAAGCTTTAGCTGGAATGCAACGTACAGCTGACAAACCTGGTTATGAAATTTTCATTACTAAAGGCTGGGATTATGCACATTTGTGTGAAACGTATGAAAAAGCAGTGAAATTAGCACGGGAAGAACACATTCCTGTTTTGGTCCACGTGAAAGAAGTGAATCAACCACAAGGTCACTCTACGTCTGGTTCGCACGAACGTTACAAATCTGAAGAACGATTAATTTGGGAAACAGAATTTGATTGCATTGAAAAATTCAAAGAATGGATTATAAAATTTAATGCAAACGGAAAAAACATTGCGACGGAAGAAGCATTAGAATTGATTCACAAAGAAGCAAAAACGCACGTTAGAGACCAAAAAAATGCAGCTTGGAAAGAATTTACAACAGATATTCAAGCTGATTTAGCTGAAGCAATCCAAGTCATGAAAGCTGTTGCAAACGAAAGTAATAACCGCGTTTTCATCGAAAAAGAAATTGAACAATTAGAAAAAACATTTGAACCAATTCGTAAAGATGTCTTGAGTACAGCACGTCGAATTTTACGCATGGTAAAAGATGAAAAAACGCCTTCAAAAGCTACATTAGCTGCTTGGATAAAAAGTAGAATTCAACAGAATCACGACAGATACAGTTCCCATTTACATTCGCAATCTGAACGATCAGCGTTAAAAATTAAAGCAGTTGCTCCAACTTACGATGGAACAGAAACCTACGAAGATGGAAGAATTGTATTGCGTGAAAATTATCGTTCATTGTTGTCTAAATATCCGGAAGCACTCGTTTTTGGAGAAGATGCTGGAAAAATTGGTGGTGTAAACCAATCCTTGGAAGGGATGCAAGAGCAATTTGGAGATTTGCGTGTTTCTGATACAGGAATTCGCGAATGTACAATTATCGGTCAAGGAATTGGAATGGCGATGCGTGGTTTAAGACCAATTGCTGAAATTCAATACCTTGATTATTTATTGTATGCGATTCAAATCATGTCGGATGATTTAGCAACAGTTCAATACAGAACAAAAGGTGGACAAAAAGCTCCTCTAATTATCAGTACACGAGGTCACCGTTTAGAAGGAATTTGGCACAGCGGTTCACCGATGGGTATGATCATCAATTCGATTCGTGGTATGCACGTTTGCGTTCCAAGAAACATGACGAAAGCTGCAGGATTCTATAATTTATTAATGGAAGCCGATGAGCCTGCATTAGTTATTGAACCTTTAAACGGATATAGAACGAAAGAATTAATGCCAACCAATAGTGGTGAATACAAAGAGGCATTGGGTGTTCCTGAAATCGTAAAAGAAGGAAGCGACATAACACTAGTTTCCTATGGTTCAACATTCAATTTGTGTGAAGTTGCTTGTAAAACATTGACTGAATTAGGGATAGATGTAGAATTGATTGATGTTCAAACATTATTACCTTTTGATATTCACCATTCAATCAATGATTCATTAAAGAAAACAAATCGTTTATTAATTGTTGATGAAGATGTGAGTAGCGGAGCTACTGGTTTTATATTGGATAAAATCTTAGTTGAACAAAAAGCGTATTATCATTTAGATGGTGCTCCAGAAACATTAAGTTCAAAAGACCACCGTCCTGCATATGGAACAGACGGAGATTATTTTTCAAAACCAAGTATTGACGACATCGTTGAAAAAGTTTATGCAATCATGAACGAAGCAAATCCATTAAAATTTCCATCGCTCTATTAACTTTCTTTAATATATTTTAAAATTAAAAGGTCATATTTTTTATATAAATATGACCTTTTCTTATTTTTACAAAAAAATAAACAATGAATTTCAACGACTATCAACAAGAATTTGAAGCGATTCTTTCAGGCGCTTTAGCAAGTGGTGTTTATGAAGACCCACATTTTGTTAATTATACAAAATTGAACCATTCGAGAATGAATCGATGGTTGAAAAAAGGAGAATTATTGGCAGAAACTAAACGAACATTAGCTGAAATTAATTCACCTCAAAAGTGGGTGCTTATTACTGAACCTTGGTGTGGAGACGCTGCTCACATTGTTCCTTTTATTGTAATGATGGCTGAACAAAACAACTTTATTTCTCTCGAAATTCAATTAAGAGACACCAATTCTGAAATTGATTCCTATTTAACAAATGGAGGGAAATCAATTCCTAAATTAATCATTCGAAATAGCAATGTTGAAGACTTGGCAGTTTGGGGTCCGCGACCAGAACAATGCCAACATGTATTCAACGAATTAAAAGAACGTGGTGCTGAATTAGACGAATTAAAAATTGGACTTCAAGAATGGTACAATGGAAATCATGGAGTTGCGATTCAAGAAGAAATTTGTGCTATTCTTTCAACAATCTAATTATGAAAAACAATTTATTGCTAGCTATTTTCTTTGTAACGATGATGTTATCAAGCTGTATCAAAGGGAAATCGGTCGATTTAGTGATTTATAATGCCCAAATTCACACGATGGATGAAGCTGGACACCTATTCAATGCAATGGCCATCAAAGATGGAAAAATTGTCGAAGTAGGTCCAGAACGACAAATTCGCAATAAATATGCATCAGAAGAAGAAATAGATGCACAAGGAAAAGATATTTATCCAGGTTTCACAGATGCTCATGGACATATTTTCTCTTACGCTGATCAATTGCTAAGTGCTAATTTAGTTGGTTCAAAATCTTTTGATGAAGTTTTAGTTCGCTTAGAAAAATACCAACAAAAAAAACACCGTTCATTTATTATTGGAAGAGGCTGGGATCAATCTTTATGGGAGGATAAAGCATTTCCAACGAATGAAAAATTATCTCAATTATTTCCAACTACACCTGTTTGTTTAATTCGCATTGATGGACACGCGTTGATTGCAAACGATGCTTTACTAAAATTAGCAAAAATAGATGCTTCGACGAAAATTGAAGGTGGAATTATTCATTTAAATGATGGAAAATGCACAGGGTTTTTAGTCGATAATGCTATGAACCCCATTTATCAATTAATGCCTCCATTTCCTGAAAAAGAAGTCATGAAAGCAATTCTTGAAATTCAAGACGAATTATTGCAGTATGGAATTACAGGTGTTCACGAAGCGGGAATTCAATATAACCAATTGGGCATTTTTAAAAAATTAATCGCACAACAAAAATTAGTAATAAATATCAACGCGATGTTAATGTATACAAAAGAAAATAAAGCATTTGTATTAAAAAATGGAATTTATACCAACAAAAATTTATTGATTCGATCGTTTAAAGTCATTGGCGATGGCGCTTTAGGTTCTAGAGGCGCATTTTTAAAGAAAGAATATACAGATCAACACGATCATTACGGCGTATTGACAACACCTATTTCAGAAATAAAAGCCATTGCTGAATTTTGTCAAAAAGTCGGTTATCAACTTAATACGCATGCTATAGGCGACTCTACAATCGCATTGCTTTTATCCATTTATAAAAATATTTATACTGTCAACAAAGATCACCGATGGAGAATTGAGCACGCGCAAGTTGTAGACAAAAAAGACATAGATTTATTTGGTAAATATGCCGTTTTCCCAAGTATTCAACCAACACATGCAGTTTCTGATCAACGTTGGGCAGAACAACGTTTGGGAAAAGAGCGCATCAAAAATGCGTATGCCTATAAATCATTGTTAAATCAATTTGGCATGGTTGCAATTGGAACAGATTTCCCAATAGAATTGACAGATCCTTTCTTAACAATTCACGCTGCTGTTCAGCGAAAAAACAGTGAAAACTTCCCATCAAATGGATTTTATCCTTTTGAACAACTTTCGATGGAAGAGTGCTTAAAAGGCATGACGATTTGGGCGGCATATGCAGCATTCCAAGAAAAACAATTGGGATCACTTGAAAAAGGAAAAGATGCAACTTTTGCTATTTTTGAAAACAAAATAACTTCAACTTCTGAATACAAACCTAATTTTTCTCTGGCAACTTACATAAAAGGAAAAAAAGTCTACAGTGTTGAATAAATTAAATATAAAAAAGTATATTCGTAATCTAAACCTTAACTATGAATGCTATTAAAAGACTTTTTGATATACCGTATTTTCAATTAGCGAACTATCCCTCTAAGGATATGTTTGTAACCAAAGAAAATGGCAATTGGAATGGATTATCCACGGAAAAATTCTTAGATGAAGCAATGCTTTTCTCTAGAGGATTAATGGGTTTTGGCATTCAAAAAGGAGATAACATTGCATTGGTTTCAAACAATCGTTATGAATGGAACATACTTGATATTGCCATTCAACAAATTGGTGCGATTGTTGTACCACTTTACCCTACAATCTCAGAAAGTGATTACAATTATATCTTAAATGATGCGTCAATAAAAATGTGTATTGTAAGTAGTGAAGATTTAGCTATTAAAATCAAACACATTGAAGCGAATGTACCTTCTTTGCAACAATTATACACTTTTGATGAAGTTGAAGGATTTGAGCATTGGACAGCAATTAAAAATTTCGCGGATAAATGTTCAGAAAATGAGGTGAATGAAATCATGCAAGCAGTTAAAAGTGAAGATTTAGCAACGATTATTTACACATCTGGAACAACCGGAAATCCAAAGGGAGTAATGCTTTCACATGCAAATATTATTTCAACAGTAGAGAGTTGTATTGACCCAATTCCAGTTGAAAATGGTTCCAAAGTACTGTCATTCCTTCCCATCTGTCATATCTATGAACGCATGTTACACTATTTATACATGCATTTAGGTTGTTCGATTCACTTTGCTGAATCAATGGAAACGATCGGTGATAACATACGTGAAGTGAAACCTGAAGTATTCAGTGCAGTTCCTCGTTTAATTGAAAAAGTTTACGATAAAATCATTGCAAAAGGCGAAGAATTAAAAGGGATAAAACGTTCACTTTTCTTTTGGGCTGTTAAAATTGGTGAAGAATTTGATTTTATGGGTAAAAGTCCATTTTACAAATTAAAATTAGCAGTTGCTCGTAAATTGATTTTTTCAAAATGGCAAGAAGCTCTAGGAGGTAATGTCAATGCCATCGCTTCAGGAAGTGCTGCATTGCAACCACGATTGGCTCGTATGTTTCATGCTGCTGGAATTCCAATTTTAGAAGGTTACGGTTTAACAGAAACTTCGCCAGTTGTTTCCGTTAATTGTTTCAAAAAAGGAATACGAATTGGAGCTGTTGGCGCATTGGTAGAAAATGTACAGGTTAAAATTGCAGAAGATGGTGAGATTTTAGTAAAAGGTCCAAATGTCATGATGGGCTATTACAACTTACCAGAAGAAACAGCTGCAGTTTTTGATCAGGATGGTTGGTTCAAAACAGGTGACATTGGTGAATATATTGAAGAGAAATTTTTAAAAATTACGGATCGTAAAAAAGAAATCTTTAAAACATCTGGAGGTAAATACATTGTTCCACAAGCGATGGAAAACAAATTCAAAGAATCGCGTTTTATTGAACAAATAATGGTCATTGGTGAAGGACAAAAATTCCCAGCAGCATTTATTGTTCCAAATTTTGTGTTTCTAAAAGAATGGGCAATCCGTAAAAAAATGAATTTCTCAAAATACTCCAATGAAGAATTAATAAATATTCCAACTGTTTTAGAACGTTTCAACAAAGAAATAAAACAATACAACGAAACGTTTGGTAGTTGGGAACAAGTTAAAAAGATAGCACTTCTCCCTTCCGAATTCACGATTGAAAGTGGTGAAATTACACCAACACTCAAATTGAAACGTAAAAAGATTTTAGAAAATAATACAGCGCGTTTTAATGAAATCTACGCTGATTAATCGACCAAAGTAATCTTCACTTTTACGTGATGAAAAGCTGGAAAATGATTCCCTTTTTCAAAAACAAAGGTGTTTAAATAATTTCTAACTTTTATTTTTGAAGGAATTGAAACAACTGTAGAAGCAGGTAAATCAAATGCGATTGAAGTTACTTTTCCAGTTCGGTCAACAGCTAATTCACAAACGACAAAACCTTTGTTGTTATCTTTTAATGTGAAATCGGTAGAAGTTTCCAATTTTCTGTTTTCATCTAGTAAATCTCCAGATAATAACTGAGCGTGAGAATTATATCCTAAAAAAGTTGCGAAAAGAAGTCCGAAAAGTTTCATAAAGTTGATTTTGTTACTTTGATACGTACGAATTACATTGAAAATAGTTACTTATTTGATTTAAAATTATTTTAATGTATTTTTAACCTGTGAATCACATTAAATTAATATTAGTCTACAATTTTCCTTATTTACTATCAGCTATCTGTTTTATAGTTGGAATTCGAACATTTGAATTTCTCTCTTTTAATGATGGAATTATCACGTACGATTCAGCTTATTATTTTCAAGGAATCTGTTTAGATATTTTGTTCTTTTTGAATGTCACAACAATTTTATCATTGGTTCAACTTGTTGTTTCATTTTTCTCTTTAACCATTTCTAAGTGGTTGTTTCACCTCTTCTTAATTTTCTTAATTTTCTTACAATTTGGAATAAGTTACTATTTTGTCTTAAGTCAAACTCCTTTAGACGAAAGTATTTTCTACCTTAACTGGACCGATTTAATTGCTGTAATCGATTTAAAGTATTACCTCAATTTTTCAATGATTATTGGAATTCTAAGTTCTATTATTGGATACTTTTTCTTGGGTAATTTATTAAAAAAAATCGGTTATCATTTTAAGCTTATATTTAGTTGCTTTTTTTTGGGTCTTATTTTTATTCCTTTTAATTTTTATACCTCATCTAAAAACGATAAAACCATTTGTATTAATAACCGCATTAATTATTTTATACAGCGTTCAATCATTTACGAACAAACAACTGATAATCAAAAAAGTGGACTTCAACCGTCAGATTTTGTTAGTTTAAATCCAAAATTTTATCCTGCAAAGGTTGAAAATAAAGACTTCCCTTTCTTCCATGAATTGGATGTTTCTAAAAATTTTGCTACTAATTTTAATTTAGACAAAAAAAATCCGCCTAATATTGTTTTCATAATCGTTGAAAGTTTAAATTCATATTTCATTGGGGATCATGCTAAAGAAATGGTTCAACTTATGCCCTTTTTAAGTGATTTATCCTCTAAAAGTCTTTATTTTAAAAATACACTTTCTACCTGTGAACGAACGTTTAATGTACTACCAACAACGATGGCTTCATTACCTATTGCGCCAGATCGCGTTTCAGCAATGACAATCGATCCAATGCCGCTGCAATTTGGGTTACCAAACCTATTGAAGAAAAATTATCACTCGCGATTTTATTGTGGCTTGTATTTATCATTCACAAATATGAATGGTTATATGAATTACCTGAAAACTGATTATTTAATCGATCGATGGGAGCCAATGTATAAAAAACGTAACACGAATTACATCTGTGATGGAGATGTATTCAAACAATCGTTTGATGACGAGCGGCATTACCCAACAAAGAAAAGAAAACTAGATGTATTTTTAACGTATAACACCCATGAACCGTTTATTTATCCCCAAAAAAACAGGTACAAAAACAACGTAATCTCTTTGGTAAAACAATCATCACAATTACCAAAAAAAAGAGCTAAACACCTAATCGAAAACGCAGTTAAATTTGGTTCTTATGCTTATTTAGATGATCAATTAAAAGAATATTTTCAACAAGCTTCAAAAAGTAAAGAACATCAAAACACCATCTATTTCATTGTAGGCGATCACGGATCTGAATTGTGTTCTTTCGATAATATTGCTCGCTTCCACACTTCATTATTGGTTTATTCACCACTCTTGAAAAAACCAAAAGTTAGCAACGAAATTGTTAGCCAACTAGACATTGCGCCATCCATCATCAATTTATTAAAAAATTATCCTGCTTTAAACTTACCTGATAAGGTTGCATTCAACGGTAAAACACTTGCAATTAAACCTAAAATGAGTCACAATAGATTCTTGGTTTTTAAAGGGAATAACACCAATTTATTGGCT
>CANLIL010000049.1 GCA_947491305.1 Flavobacteriales bacterium
GTAGACGTTACTCCATTTGTAGAACGAAAAATTGAAGCAATAAAAGCATTTAAAACACAGTTTTACGATCCAAATTCTTCAGAACCTAAAACACCCATTTCAGGAGAAGAATTTTTTGATTTCATCAAAGGAAGAATGTTACAATTTGGCCGTTCAATTGGTGTGAAATATGCGGAAGGGTTTACTGTCGAACGACCAATCGGAGTAAAGAATTTAGTTGATTTAGATTAAAACAACTATTTTTCATAAATATACGTCTATATAAATTGATTGAACAAATTCCATTTCTATGAAATATATTATTTTTTTATTGTCCATTTTTGTTTTTGCAACCTCATATTCACAATGCACAGGAAATGAGCCTATTGTAGATTTGGGGAATGATACTACAATTTGTATTGGAGCGAGCTTAACATTAACTGCGCCAGCTGGTTACCAGTTTTACAATTGGACAGGTGGTAGTCATATTAATCAAATTACTGTTGCAGATTCTGGTTGGTACAAAGTAGAAACTGGGAATATTGGGGCTAATATTGTTTTGAATGGAGATTTCCAAGCAGGTACAACGAATACAGCTAATAATTTTACAACACAATACATTCCAGGAAATGGTGGTGCTTACGGTTTACTTTCCAATCCGTCAACCTATGCAATCACTACATCTCCTAATTTAGTGCATACGAATTTTGGAGCGTGTAATGATCATTCTCCAGGAAATGGAAACATGTTGGTAGTAAATGGTGCAACAACCGGTAACACAGCTGTTTGGCAACAAACTGTCACGATTTCTCCAAATACAGATTATTTATTTTCTTTTTGGCAATCTTCTGTAGAACCAACAAACAATCCTTCACAACTTCAGTTATATGTTAATAATGTAGCGATATCAACACCTTTAGTTTGTAATACTACATCTTGTGCGTGGATTGAAAATTCTGGATTATGGAATTCTGGTACAACTACAGTTGCAAATTTAAAAATTGTAAATTTAGCACTAGCAGCTGGTGGAAATGATTTTGCATTGGATGATGTATTCTTTGCACCTGTTTGTTTGTTCGAAGATTCAATTCATGTTTCATTTGATACAACAACAGTAAATGCAGGCGCAGATATCATTTTCTGTGCAAATGAAACTGGTCAATTATCAGCAACGTCTAACTTGCCAGGAACTACATTTTCTTGGAGTAACAATACACTTGGTGCAACTACAATACCATTGAATTCTGGAACGTACACAGTTACTGGAGTTTCTCCTTCTGGTTGTTCTGTATCAGATAATGTGTTGGTTACTATTAAATCGATGAATTGGAATTTTGACACAATTGTAATGCAACCTTCAGATTGTGGTGCAAGTAACGGTTTTGTTTACACACTTTTAGACCCTTCGAATCCAAATGATCCAGCGTATGCTGTTCCGCCTCAATTTCAATGGTCAGGACCAGGCGCAAACAGTTCAACAACATTCAATGCATCATCATGGGATAATTTACCTGTTGGCTGGTATTACATTCAAGTTAACGTGAATGGTTGTTTCAGATATGATTCGATTCAAGTTGTACCGAATAACCCACCAAATGCAGTTCTATCAGGTTCGCCACTTTCTGGTTATGGACCATTAACGGTTGATTTTCAGAATACAAGTACGGGATCGTCAGATTTTCAATGGGATTTTGGAAATACCAATACCTTAAATAATACCGATCTATCGAGTCAAACTCAAACGTATACTACAATCGGAACTTACCTAGTTTCATTAATTGCAACAAATGGAAATTGTACGGATACAGCATTTTTAACTGTAAATGTTATCCCTGAACCAATCATAGTTCCTGTCGATGTTGTTCCATACAATGTGTTCAGTCCAAATGGCGATGGAGCCAACGATTTGTATTATTTTGGTTTAACCAATATCTCAAAATTTGAAGTTGTGATTTTAAATCGTTGGGGAAATGTAGTGTTTCAAAGTAGTGCTTTAGATGCTACTTGGGATGGTAAAACACAAGAAGGCGAATGGGCTAAACCAGGAGTTTATTTTTACAGATACAACGCTACCGGAATTCAAAATGAAGCGATCAACGGAACAGGTTTTGTTGAATTGGTGAAGTAAAATAACTCAATCAATTACACAGATTTTGTGTTCTTGTTGATTGAAAATAACCGTATCATTGATCGATTTTCCAATGAAAAGCTTTCCTAAAGGAGCGTTTGGTGAAATGCACAAAACAGGTTCATTATTGTGAGAGATTTTTCCAAAACCGATGCTTAAGTAAAAGGTGTTTTCTGTTGTTTTTATGACGCTGCCTAAACTAATTGTTTTCGCTTTATTTTCTAAAGGTATTCGTTTTACTAGTTCGATTTGTTTTTCAAGTTCAAAGATTTGTTGCCCAATTTTTTCTTGTTCATTTTGAGCCATTGAAGTACTTGTTTCGTGTTTATCTCCTGCTGAACTTTTTGCGTTATCTGACATTTCAGCTACAATCCCATCAATTAACGCTTGGAAATAAGCTCTTTTTTCTATTAATGCGGATAAAAGTAATTGTTGAATTTCAGTTCTAAGCATTAGGATAAAAGTTGGTCTATTTCAGTAGTCAATTCAGCTAACACTATTTTCGAATCAAACCGTTGTGCATATGCACTTATTTTAGATGCATCAAATTGATTTTTTGTGGTTATGAATTCAATTAATGCTGCAGCCAAAGAACGCGTTTTATTTGGTTCTACATTTAACCCCAAATAGCTTGGAGCATTGTAAGAAATTCCAACAGGCGTTGAAATGGTGGGAGTTCCTGTCGCCCAAGCTTCGGCTAAGACAATAGAAAAAGTCTCATAGATAGAATTCAACACAAATGCGTCTGCTTCGTGATAAAAAGCTGGTAATTGTTCCCATGTTTGTGGGGCTACAAATCGAACATTTTCTTTAATTCCAAGTTTTGCAACATAGGATTCCCATTCGTGTGTTGGTTCATCTGAGACAATTGTAAATAGAAATTCTGATGTTGTTTCTGAAAGTAGTTGCATTGCATCAAACATACCCTTCGGATTTTTCGTTTGTTTGTCTAAAGTAGAAACATGTAAAAAATGAGTAGTTGATCTGATCTCTTTTGCTTTGTATGAAAACAACTTCGTGTCTATGTGATTCTTCACGCGTTTAATTGTTCGTGTTGGATCTACTATTTTCATATCGCGCGCTAAAAATTCAGAAGCAGCAAGTAATGTATCGACTTGTTGATAGGCTTTTTTTATCCAAAAACGCTGTAAAAAGTTCCACTTTGATTGAATTTCTTTTCTGAAATAAGAACCTTGTTCAATGTGGACCCACGGAATATTCAGTTGTTTCTTAAGCATTAAAAATTGCCAAATTTTTGGCAAGAAAATATATGTCAACAACAAATCAGGTTGATCAATCGTTTGGAGGGCTTTTTTAAGTGCTTTAGTTTGATAGTACTTTTTAAAAAGTTTAGAACGAACAGCAGGGTAAGTGGCTGTTGTTTCAGTGTAATTTTTACAAATTTGTTGTGAAACTTCAATGGTTTTTTGGTCAGCAACAGCTTGTGTTTGGATAAATTGTATGGAATACTTCGTTCCCAATAATTCAATTTGACGTTGGATGAAATTACCGAGAAAAGGCTGCTTTTCAGATGGATACCATGAACTTAAACAAACAATATTTTTTTTTGAATTGCTCAAAATATGCAATTAAGCCAATGTTTTTTCAAAAACTATTTTCACTTGTTCCAACGCGTAATCAATTTCTTCTTTTGTCGTATAACGAGAAAATGAAAATCGTGCGTTTGGTCGGGTCATATCTGCGTTGATTCCTTCCAAAACATGCGATCCTTTTGATGCGCCAGAAGTACAAGCGCTTCCACCACTCACAGCTACTCCTTTCAAGTCGAGCGTAAACAACAACATTCCTGCCTTATCTGTTTTTGGAAAACAAACATTTAATACCGTATATAATGAGCGTTCAGGGTCTGTTTCACCATGAAAAGAAATCGTCTCAAAAGAAGCTTTTAATTGTTGAATCATATATGTTTTCAACTCTTGCACATGCGCTTGGTGCGCAGCAACATCTTCGTACGCTAATTCCATTGCTTTCGCTAAACCCACAATTCCATAGACGTTCTCAGTGCCACCACGGAATCCACGTTCTTGTGCGCCTCCGTGAATCAATGCTTCCACTTTTACGTTTTTATTCACGTATAAAAACCCGATGCCTTTAGGTCCGTGAATTTTGTGCGCTGCACACGTAATATAATCGATGTCCAAATCAGCTAAATCAAATGCGTAATGCCCCATTGTTTGAACCGTATCTGAATGAAATAAAGCGTTATATTTTCTGCAGATTTCACTTACTTTTTTTAAAGGAATCAATGTTGCTATTTCATTGTTTGCGTGCATTAAAGAAACCAATGTTTTCTCGCCTGATTGAAGTAAACGTTCTAAATCCGCTAAATCCACTTGGCCTTTTTCGTCTATTTTAACGTAACTAATTTTTGCAAGGCCAGCTTTTTCAATTGCTTCAGCGGTGTGACCAACAGCATGGTGTTCAATGGTTGATGTAATGATATGTTTTACACCCATTAAATGAACGGATGAAAACAAGGCCATGTTATCAGCTTCTGTTCCACCAGAAGTAAAAATAATTTCTGATGCTTTGCAATTAATTAATTGAGCAATTGTTCTGCGTGAAGTTTCAATTAATGCTTTTGTTTGACGTCCAAAAAAGTGAGTAGAGGAGGGATTCCCAAAACCATTTTCTAAAACTGGTAGCATCGCTTCAATTACTTCTTTCGCAATTGGAGTTGTCGCTGCATTATCTAAATATACACGCATAAAATTTACTTTTTGCGAAGATACATAAATGTTCTAAAATAGGATTGATCGTGAAAAAATTACTTTGCTGGTTTGTAACAACATTTCACTTCTACTGTTGGTTTACTTTGTTCGATGGCTTTTTTGACTTTAACGCCAGGACTAATCATAGGAATATCTAAGTTCAACCCTCTTAAAAGCATTAAAAGTCCTACAAGGGTTAATAAATAAGGAACAAATTTTGATATTCTTTGGCGCAATGCGATTGATATTTGATTGCCATAAAACCCAACAAATACTAATACTGGAAGCGTTCCTAAACCAAAAAATGCCATTGCTAAACTACTATTTAAGGGATTTCCACCAAGCAATGCATTCATCAAAGCGATGTAAACCATTCCACACGGTAATAAACCATTCAATAAACCAAGAATCACCAATTTAAAAACAGAATCAGATGCCATGATTTTGCCTATGTTTTTACTGATAAATCCATTGAGACCAGCTACTCCAATTGAGAAAGGTATTTTAAATGTCAGCCATTTTCTCCAGGCATATAGAATCATTCCAATTCCAGCAAAAATGCTGATCCATTGCATGACACCAACAAGTTCAATTGAAAAACCAATGGCACCAATGAATGCGCCCAACGTTGCATAAGTTAAAATTCTACCAAAATTATAACTTAGAACACCCACTAATATGGTCCAATTATTGGAACGATTTACTGGAATAGCCAACGCAATAGGTCCGCACATTCCAATACAATGTAAGTTGGAAGTCAATCCTAAAATCAGTCCAAAAATCAGTAATTCATTCATAGTTTAATTACTTTTTTCATGAGGCATTCTTCCCCATTGATGGTGTATTCAATCGTTAGGTCATATTTCCCTTTTTCTAAAGAAGATTTTGGTAACATAAAGGTTTTCGTTCCTTCAATTTTAAACGATTTGTCTAATTTTTTATCGTTGGGTCTCTTCAAATTTAGCACAACATTCGTCAATGAACTACTGTCTGGTAATTGCACAACAACATATGCTTCTTGGTCAATAAGTTCAATTTTGGCGGCGTTATTTAAGCCATTTTGTTCTTTTTGAATACGAGCTTCGTAGTCAATTTCTTGTTTGTAATAGTCTTCGCTCACTAAGTCTACATCTTGACTCATAATCTTAACTACTAGAAATGAAATAAATCCAATAAATAAGGTAAGCGCGGTAACAATTCCTTTTCCCCAGTTCATACTTTTTATAGTTTAATTATAACATTGGACCAATAAACTTGGTTTTAATTGTTTCAATTATTTTTCCGTTTCCAACGACATTCACATGGACGATGTGTAAACCATTTTCTATTTTACTAAATGGCAATTTCACGATAAAACGTTCTTTTAGTGTACTTTCTTTTTTGATTGTTAAATGTTTAACGACCATTTCAATAACACCTTCTTTATCATCTAACGATAATTTTAGTAAGTAAGTTTTTGAAGTTTTATTTATGACATTGATTTCAAAAATGTTCGAAACATATCCATCATCTGTCATTTGGAAGGTTGTTCCGCGTTGGTGCATGATGGTGGTGTCTAAATCTTTACGTGTAACTAATAAAAAAATGAGTACACAAAATAAGCTTCCTAATAAAATAGTATATGCTTTCACACGTCTTGTCCATTCGAAACCTGTTCGTTTTTCTATACCTTCTTCAGAAACAAAACGAATTAAACCTTTTTCTATGCCAACACCCTCCATGATTGTATCACACGCGTCAATGCAAGCTGTACAATTTATACATTCTAGTTGCGTACCATTTCGAATGTCAATTCCGGTAGGGCAGACGTGCACACATTGCATACAATCGATGCAATCTCCTTTTCCAACCGCTTTACGGTCTTCGTCTTTTTTGAATTTTGCTCTTCCTTCACCACGTTTATGGTCATACGCAACAACCATGGAATTTTTATCTAATAATACGCCTTGTAATCTTCCATACGGACAAATTGTTGTACATACTTGTTCGCGTAATTTCGCATACACTAAGTAAAAAACGGTAGTAAAAATGAGAATACTTATAAACCCACCTAAATGTTTTCCAGCAGGATCCGTTTGAATTTTGAATAATTCATCCGAACCAATAATGTAGGCTAAAAAAGTGTTGGCAATTAAAAAAGAAATGATCCAGAAAATCAAATGTTTGCTAAATTTCTTTAAGATTTTCTCTTTCGTCCAAGCTGATTTGCGTAATTTCTTTTGGTGAGTCCAATCACCTTCGATCCAATATTCTATTCTACGGAATACCATTTCCATAAAGATGGTTTGTGGGCACATCCATCCGCAAAAAAAACGTCCGTAAATAATGGTGAATAATACCACAAAGATAACGCCTACAATCAATGTGAGGGCAAACAAATACATGTCTTGTGGCCAAAAGACTTTGCCTAAAATATTGAATTTGCGTTCAATGATGTTAAAAAGCAATGATTGATGACCGTTGATTTTCACATGTGGCGCACCAAATAACAAGATTAATAGAATGTAACTTACAATTTTTCGTTTGTTGTAAAATTTCCCCACTGGTTTTTTTGGGAAAATCCAAACTCTTTTTCCTTTTTCGTTGACGGTCGCAATGCGATCTCTGTAGCTTCCTTCTTGATCTTGCACGGTGAATGTGTTTTTTATTTAAATGTATGGTGTTGCAAGTAATTGAAAAAAGCACGAAAATTTCTTTCCGTGCTTTTGTAGTCTTATTTTTTCTTGGCGTATTTTTCTCCTGTTGGTTCTTTTCCTGCTGAATAAGGAAGTGATAACACAAAGGAGGCAACTTGTTGTATTTGTACCGGATTTAATTTCGAAGCATGTTCAGGCATTCCGTTGGCGGTTCCTAATTTGATGGTTTTAAACAGGACTTTAATGTCAGGACCATAAATCCAATATTCGTCTGTTAAGTTTGGGCCGATATCCCCTTCACCTTTTGATTTATGGCAGGTAACGCAATTCGTTTCAAAAATTGCTTTTCCAGAAGAAATAGCTGTCGCATCTGTTAATTGCGTTGCAGTTGTTTCATCCACATTCATGGCCATTTTAGAAAGGTAAGCATCGATGTCGACTTTTGCTTTTGCCATTTCTTTGTCGTATGCTTTAATTTGTAAATCAGACGTTTGCAATAAGTGGAAATTCACAATGTAAACAACCGCAAAAATGATCGTTGCATAAAATCCCCAAACCCACCATGGTGGTAAATTGTTGTCTAATTCGCGAATGCCATCGTATTCATGGTGCATTAAAATCGTGTGTTCTTCTTCAATCGCCACAGCATCTGTTAAGATTGAATTAATTTTTTTCATTTTTTCAGCCACAGGTTTTTCTACCACTTTTTGTGGTCGTGCCATTTGCATGAAATCATTGAACATTCTTTTCAAGTAAATTAAAACTCCTAATAGCAGTATATTCACAGATATCATAAAATAGATATCAGAATTCTCAACCATTAACCAAGGCATTCCTTTTTCTGCTTCACCGGCTTTCATAAACGTAAGTGCATATGAATTATTCCAATTCATCAAACTTCCAATAGCTAATAAAACAGTAATAATTGTGGTGTTTGAACTAGATTTTTTAGCAGCTTGTTCTTCTAATTTTTTCTTGAAATAATCAGACTTAATCAATGTTTTAATCGAGTTGGAAATAATTAAAATCGCAATTATTAAAACAACAATCCCAGTAAATAACCAATAGAACAAGGTTAAATTTTCAATATAATCTGGTTTTAACACCACTTCAGTTGCAGTTGTAGCTCCATCTGTAGTTGCAGTTGTAGCTGCCACAGGTGGTGTGTATGTATCCACATAGTTTAAAATGGCATCTAATTCTTCATTGGTAACTACTTGAGGTGTCATGTCTGTTGGACTAAACGATTTTATCGCATTGGCCATTTGACTTTTTCCTGAAGCGATTAAGGCTTGTGGATTTTTTACCCATTCGTAAATTAATTCCCCTTCACCAGCATCTGTCCATTTTTGTTTCGCGCCTTTTAATAAAGGGCCAGTTGAATTTTTATCGACTATGTGGCAGGTATTGCATTTTGCTTTAAAAAGTCCTGCGCCATCTTGTGCGCTGATGTGCTGTGTACCAACTAAAATGGCAATTGCAGCGACGCTTATTTTGATGTACTTTTTCATCTTATTGTTACTTATAGATTGTCTATACTTTTTGTTTGATTCATTTCAACTTCGTCTTCCAATGGAATTGCGCCCAATTCTTTAACACGTGCTTTACTCATTCGATACGTTCGTGTTAATACCAACGCAAAGAATAGCACGAATATTAAAAGCGAGATCATTGGAAAAATTGATACGCCATCTATAGTTGTTAAATTGTGTTTTATGAATCGTAACATACCTTTATTTATTAGCTGTTTTTGCTTTGATATCTGTTCCTAATCGTTGTAAGTAAGCAATAATCGCAACGATTTCCTTTTTCTTCAATTTTTGAATTTCAGTCGGGATATTCAACGATTTTTGCATTTCCTTTGGAAGGTTATTGACGATATCCGTCGCAATGATTGCAGCTTGCGCTTGTAAATCTTTCAATGCTTGTTTGTCGTATCCTTTTTTGTAAGGAACACCCAACGTTTGCATCGCTCTAATTTTTTTCTCAATCAACGAAACATCTAAATCATTTTCCTTCATCCAAACATAAGCAGGCATGATCGAACCTTGCGAAACTACTTTCGGACGAATCATGTGTTGGTAGTGCCAGAAATTACTTCTTAATCCGCCTTCACGCGCCAAATCTGGACCTGTACGTTTGGATCCCCATTGGAACGGGTGATCGTACACAAATTCTCCTGATTTTGAATATTCGCCATAACGCGCAGTTTCAAAACGCAGAGGACGAATCATTTGAGAGTGACAGTTGTAACAGCCTTCTTTTATGTATAAATCACGGCCTTCTAATTCCAATGGTGTGTATGGTTTGACACTTGCAATCGTTGGAACGTTACTTTTTACAATCATAGTAGGAATGATTTCAACCAATCCACCAATTCCAACTACAACAATACTTAAAATCATAAAGCGAACTGGTCGACGTTCAATCGCACGATGCCAGTATTCTCCTTTCGTTTTTGTTAGTTCTACTTTTTGTAACATCGGTGCTTCAGCTGCTTCATTTGCTAAGAAGTCACCTTTTTTAGCTGTTTTAATTAAGTTGTAGAACATCATAACCGCTCCGATGATGTACAAAAGTCCACCTAAAGAACGCAAGATATAATACGGTTTCATCGCGTCTACCATTTTTAAGAAATCGGCATTCACTAAGGTTCCGTCTGGGTTAAAATCCTGCCACATCAATCCTTGCATGAAACCAGCAATGTACATTGGAATTGCGTATAAAATAATTCCTAAAGTTGCAATCCAGAAATGTTGGTTCGCTAATTTTTTAGAGTACAATTCCGTTCTAAACATTTTAGGGAATAACCAATACAACATTCCAAATGTCATCATACCGTTCCAACCAAGTCCACCAACGTGAACGTGTGCAACTGTCCAGTCTGTAAAGTGAGAAATCATGTTCACATTTTTCAAGGAAAGCAAAGGACCTTCAAATGTTGCCATTCCATAGCATGTTAAAGCAACCACCATGAATTTCAATAAAACATCGTCACGAACTCGATCCCAAGCTCCTCGCATAGTCAATAATCCGTTCAACATTCCACCCCAAGAAGGAGCAATTAACATGATAGAAAAGACAACGCCTAAACTTTGTGCCCAATCTGGTAATGAGGTATACAATAAGTGATGCGGTCCTGCCCAAATGTATAAGAAAATCAAGGCCCAAAAGTGGATAATTGACAATCGATATGAATAAACCGGACGATTCGCCGCTTTCGGAACAAAATAGTACATCAATCCTAAATAAGGTGTTGTTAGGAAGAAGGCAACAGCGTTGTGTCCATACCACCATTGAACTAAGGCATCTTGAACACCTGCATACCAAGAATAACTTTTAAAGAATGATACAGGTAACTCAAATGAATTAAAAATATGAAGAATTGCTACCGTTACAAACGTTGCGATGTAGAACCAAATGGCTACGTATAAATGTTTTACTCTTCGATTTAGAATTGTTGCAAACATGTTCCAACCGAAAACCACCCAAATTCCAGCAATTAGAATATCAATCCACCATTCTAATTCAGCATATTCTTTTGAAGTTGTAATCCCAAACGGCAAGGTTAATACAGCACACAAAATGATAAATTGCCATCCCCAAAAGTTGATGTAACTTAATTTATCACTCCACATTCTTGTTTTCAACAAACGTTGTAAGGAATAATGAATTCCCATAAAAATACCGTTTCCAACAAAGGCAAAAATCACCGCATTCGTATGCAATGGTCGAATTCTGCCAAAGGATAGAAAACTATAACCTAAATAATCGTTGAAAAATTCTGGAAACGCTAACTGCAAAGCTGCAATTAAACCGACCAACATTCCTGTAATCCCCCAGATTACAGTTGCATACGCGAAATACTTTACGATCTTATTGTCGTAACTAAACTTCTGTACCTCCATTTGTTTTTTGATTTGATTCTTGATTTATTTCATCTTCAAAGAGAATGCGCACGGATGGCGTGTAATCATCGTCGAATTGTCCGGTTTTTGTTGCCCAAAAAAATGAGATTAAAAAAAATAAGGCGACAATTAAACTCACGATTAGCATTATGTAAATCATTCCCATAGTGCAAATGTCACAAAAATGTCATGGATAATTTATGAGCGAAATCGTACTAAAAACTGATTTTTGTCATATTTTTGAAAAGTGACATAATCTTTTGATTAAAAAACAATTCAATTTGCTTTGAAGCGCATCATGAAGGTAGTGATTAACACGATTGTTATTGAACTAATTGGCATTAAAATAGCAGCTACCAAAGGGGTTAAATTTCCAGAGATTGCAATGCTTAAACCAACGACATTATAGGCTAAGGAAAAAACTAAGCAGGTAGTTAATATTGTTTTCGCGAATTTTGAAATGGAAATCAATCGATTTAATTCACCTAGTTTTGATGCTTCAATAATAGCATCCGAAGAAGGAGTGAATCGAAAAACATCCTCTGAAACAGCAATTCCCACATGTGCGATTCCAAGTGCTCCAGCATCATTTAATCCATCACCAACCATCAGTACTTTTTTATCAAATTCATTCAATGCTTGGATGTAACTTAATTTATCTTGTGGTGTTTGTTCAAATAATAATGTACTGTTTTTAGGGAATAATTCAGTAAATACTCGTTTATCTTTTTCGGTATCGCCGGATAATAGATGAAGGTTATATTCTGGTAATGATTTTAATAAAACTTCAATTCCAGTTCTAATTTGACTTGTAAAAATAAACCTTCCAAAAATTGTGTTGTCAATTGAAATATAGGTGGAAGTTTCATTTTTTTCATGTTCTTGTTGACCTGTAAATGCAGCGCTTCCAATTTTCACCTGTTTTTTATCAATACTACCTGAAATCCCTTTTCCTTGTACTTCTTCGAAATTTAGTATTTCGATTTCTGAAGTTTGAAGTTGTGGGTAGTTTTTTACAATTCCACGTGAAAGTGGATGAGTGGATGAGTTGGCAAGCGTTACTAATAATGACAATTCGTATGCTGACAATTGATCTCCACTGTATTCAATTGTGTGAAAAGAACTACTTGTTAACGTACCTGTTTTGTCAAATACAATGTCTGTAATTTCATTTAATTGTTCTACAACACGCGTATTTTTCAAGTACAATCCTTTTCTGCCAAGCGCACGCATGGTGTTTCCAAATGTAAAAGGAGCAGACAAAGCCAATGCGCATGGACAAGCAACAATCAAAATCGAAACAACAATTTGTGTCACGCGATGGCTATCAATGAAAGACCAAGCCAATGCAGCAATTCCAGAAATAATTAAAATAATGACGAGAAAATAAATAGAAAGTTTGTCTTGTACTTTGAATGTCGTAGTAACTTCTTTTTCTGAAATCACATCGTTCCACAATTGCGTTAAATGGCTTCTATTGCTTTCTTTGATTACTTTTAATTGGATAGCTTTACCAGCTAATTTACCTCCAGCATACAAGAAATCATTTTCATGTTTGGAAATCAATGTTGCTTCACCGGTAACAAAACTATAATCGATTTTAGCTTCAGGTGAAAATAATGTAGCATCACATGGAATAATTTCTTCGTTTCTAATCAGAATAACATCACCAATGTTTAGCGCTTCAATTTCAACAATTTCTTCTTTTTGATTAGTAATTCTTGTCGCTGCTACCGGAAAGTATGATGTGTAATCGCGCTCAAATGACAAGGATTTATAGGTTTTATTTTGAAACCATTTCCCAATCAATAAGAAAAAGATAAATCCAGCAAATGAATCCATATAACCTGGTCCTTCCGCATTTATGATGCTGAAAAAACTTTGTAAATACAAAGCAATGATGCCAATTGTAATCGGAACATCTAAGTTTAAGCTTTTGAAGCGCAGTGCTTTGAATGCAGAAATAAAATAATCACTTGCTGAAAAAAAGAGAACGGGTAAGGAAATACCCAATGATAAAAACGCTGTAAAATTTCGAACATTCGCATCTGTGTCATCCATTCCTAAATATTCTGGAAAGCTCCACAACATGATACTTCCAAAGGCAAATCCTGCAACGCCCAATTTGTAAAGAAAGATTTTATCTAATTTCTTTTCTGTTTGATTTCTGTTCCCGAAGTTGGGAGCGTAACCAATTTTATCTAAGAAAATGGCCAATTCAGCCAATGTAATTTCTTTTGGGTTAAACGTTATGCTTGCTTCTCGTTTAGCGAAATTAACTTGACAACTGTAAACGGATGGTAATAATTTTGCTAAGTTTTCTAACAAATAAATGCATGAAGAGCAATGAATTTGAGGTAAGAAAAGGATGATTTTGGCACTGTTTTCATCTTCAAATGCAATAAATTTATTGCGGATGCTTTCCACTTCTAAAAACGTGTATTTGTGTTGATTGCTTTCACTAGGTTTAGATCCGCCTTTTGCTTCTAGGGTATAAAAACTTCCTAGTTGATTCTCGTTCAATAATTGATAGACACTTTTGCATCCGTTGCAACAAAAATCATGTTGGTCAAAGCTAATTGCTTTACCAATGATTGAATCACCACAATGATAACAACTGTCTTTGGTCATATCGTTTTTGAAAAGAGGCGTTCTGAAATGGGATGGTTTTTTAAATCTTGATCAAATGCCATGCAACAATTGCGCACAAATGGAATGCCTTTTTCTGTTACAATCACTTTATCATTTTTGATTTCAACCAATCCATCGTTGATTAAATCCGTTAAGCGTTCTTTAATTTCATCGTGGATTAAAGTAAATGTTGAACTCGCTGAAAATTCAGTTTCAAAGTGACACATCAAATCCAAAATATATCCACGAATTTCAACTTCTAAATCGGAAAGTAAATGTCCTCTAAAAATGGGTAATTTATTTTCTTCTAACAATGCTATATAACCTTCTACAGATTTATCGTTTTGTGCAAAACCAAACCAGCTATCAGAAATGGCAGACATGCCTAATCCAATCATACACGATGTAGCTTTTGTTGTGTATCCCATGAAATTGCGGTGCAGCTTTTTTTCTTGGAAAGCTTTTGCTAAATCATCGTGATCTAACGCAAAATGATCCATGCCAATTTCTTTGTAGCCATTTATTTCCAGCAATTGCTTTGCTTTTTCATATAAGGCACGTTTGACTTCGCTTTGCGGTAAATCGTTTTCATCGAAACCACGTTGTCCATTTCCCTTTATCCATGGAACGTGCGCATAACTGTACAATGAAATACGGTCGGGTTTCAATTCCAAGGTTTTATTGACGGTGTCAATGATTGCTTCCAATGTTTGTTTGGGTAAACCAAAAACAAGGTCGTGACTAATAGAAGTATAACCAATTGCTCGTGCTGCTTCGTGTACTTTTTTTACTTGTTCAAACGATTGTATGCGGTGAATGGCTTTTTGTACTTCCGGATTGTAATCTTGAATTCCTAAACTCAATCGGCGAAAGCCAAAATCATACAATTCAATTAACTGTTCGCTAGTAGTGTTGTTTGGATGTGCTTCAAAACTTAATTCAATAGATGATGGATCAACTTCTTTCGCTTGGAAAAGTTCTTCGACTAAGTGTCTTAAATTTTGTGCAGAAAAAAAAGTAGGAGTTCCGCCACCAAAATGAAGTTCTTTGATGTTAGGTTGGAACGGTAATTTTTCTAAATTAAGCGACCATTCTTTTAAAACTGCTTCCAAGTAGGGCGTTTCAACAGCATGGTTTTTAGTGATGCGCTTATGGCAACCACAAAAAGTGCATAAACTTTCACAAAACGGTAAATGTATGTATACACTGATGTTAGATGATTGAAAGAAATTGTAATTTGTATTTATTGATTCAATCCATTCATTTTCTGAAAGTTGATCATTTTTCCAAAACGGAACAGTTGGATAAGAGGTGTAGCGTGGTCCAGGGACGTTGTATTTTTTGATTAATTGTTCCATTTGCGAGGATATAATTGGCAAAATTAAGGTGAAAAAAAAACTGAAAAAATGACAATCGTCAGTTATTGTAAACTAAAAATAAATCGTATCTTTACGTAGACCAATTTTAAATTGAAAAATGTTAGATAAATCGCATAAAAATCTCAGTTGTTCCAATTGTTCGGCTCGAAAAGACTCGATTTTTGGGAATTATTGCGAGTGTGATGCAACAGATGTAGACGATTTAAAATCAAGTGCTTATTACAAAAAAAATCAACCAGTTTTTTTAGAAGGTAGTTTTCCAAGAGGAGTTTATTGTTTGAACCAAGGGAAAGTAAAAATTTTTGCACGTGGTGACGAAGGAAAAGAACAAATAATTCATATTGCGAAAGAAGGAGAAATCATTGGTTTTCGTTCGATGTTTAGCGAGGAACCGTTCAAAGTATCTGCCTCAACACTAGAGGAATGTAACATTTGTTTCATCAACAAAGAAGACTTCTTGAACATGATTGATACCAATCCAACTTTGCGAAATGGTATCATGAAAGAACTGTCGAAAGAATTAGGAGATCGCGCGATGTTTATAACGAATATGGCTCAAAAATCTGTGCGTGAACGATTGGCATTTTCATTGATTATTTTAGCGGATATTTATGGTGAAGAACAAATCAATTTGACGCGTGAAGACATGGCCAATTTTATTGGTACAGCTACAGAAACGTTGATTCGGTTATTGAAAGATTTCAAAGAAGAAGGCATTCTTGAAATTCACACTAGAAAGTTGGAAATCACGAACAAAGAAAAGCTCTTTAAGATCGCAGGTAAATAAGTGACTTTTGTCATATTTAAACCAATTCTTATTCTCTATCTTTGCAAAAAATAAGACAAGTTATGTTCGGAAAAGGATCTCGTTTATACAGTATTTTCAAGTCAAAATGTCCTAAGTGCAATGAAGGGAATTTTTTTGTTTCTCACCCATACGATTTATCTAAAATTGGGGATCTTCATGAGCATTGCGATAAATGCGGCTTGAAATATGAGAAAGAACCTGGTTTTTATTACGGTGCAATGTATGTTGCTTATGGATTAGGCGTGGCGTTATTTGTTGCTTTATGGGTTTCCTTCTACCTTTTTTTTAACAACATTTCTTTAGGTTGGTTAATTGGAAGTATAATAGTTGGAACGATCGTCTTATCTCCATTTATTTACACATTGTCTAAAATAATTTGGGCAAATCTTTTTATTAAATATGACAAAGATGCCATCAAATATTTCAAAGAGTCAACTCATTCATGATTCTATTGGTTATTTATTAGAAGAAGAATTAATTCAAGAAATCAATCGAGTAGGGCAAATTAGAACGACTACCATTGATGAGATTTTGATCAATGTTGGCGACGCAATGACGTCAATTCCAATTATTTTAAGTGGTTCCATTAAAATTTCTCGCGAAAATGACAACGGCGATGAATTGTTGTTGTATTACATTGAAGGTGGAGATACCTGTGCCATGACTTTGCAATGTTGTGTACGCCAAATGAAAAGTGAAATCCGTGCAACGAGTATGGAAGATTCTGTCTTATTGATGTTGCCAACTGAAATGATGGAATTATGGATGCATAAATACAAATCTTGGCGCGAATATATTTTACAAAGTTACCATGTTCGTTTGACAGAATTGATGGAAACCATTGATGCCATTGCATTTATGCGTTTAGATGAACGACTGTTGAAATATTTAACGGATCAAGCTAAATTATTAGGAAGTTTAGAAATTCACCATACACATCAGCAAATTGCGGAAGATTTACATTCTTCCCGTGTTGTGATATCTCGCTTATTGAAGCAATTAGAAATCAAAGGGATAATTATTTTGAAACGCAATAAAATTGTATTGAGCTCAATTTAAACCGCATAAAAAAAGGTGACAATTGCCACCTTTTCATTTTGTTATATTTATTAAATTCTTCCTGGATAAACTTTTAACGCTTCTTCCAAACATTTAACAGCATTTCTTAAAGAATCTTGGTTAATCACATAAGCAATTCTCGCTTCTTGTAATCCTGCGCCTTTCGTTGAATAAAACCCATTTGCTGGCGCCATCATCACCGTTTGACCTTCGTATTCGAATTCTTCTAATAACCATTGGCAGAACTTCTCTGCGTTGTCAACTGGGAATTTGGCAACACAATAAAATGCGCCACTAGGTTTTGGGCAAAACACACCTGGAATTGCATTTAATCCATCCACCATGATGTTTCTGCGTTGCACATATTCAGCAACAACATCGTCAAAATAAGATTGTGGTGTATTTAATGCTGCTTCAGCAGCAATTTGATCGATTGTTGGCGGCGATAAACGTGCTTGTCCGAATTTCAACACTGCAGCAATAATTTCCGCATTTTTTGAAATCAAAGCACCAATACGCGCGCCACACATAGAGTAACGTTTCGAAACGGAATCAATCATGATTACATTGTCTTGAATACCTTCTAAATTCATGACTGAAAATGGAACAGCTCCATCGTAACAGAATTCACGGTAAACTTCATCTGCAAACAAAACTAAGTCGTGTTTTTTTACAATTGCAGCTAATTGTTCCAATTCTTCTTTCGAATACAAATAACCAGTTGGGTTACCTGGGTTACAAATAACGATTGCCTTTGTTTTTGCAGTGATTTTTTTCTCAATCTCTTCAACTGGCGGCAAGGCAAAACCTGTTTCAATTGTAGAAGTTACTGGTACAACATTCAAGCCAGCCATCACAGCAAAACCATTGTAATTCGCATAAAATGGTTCAGGAATGATTACTTCGTCACCTAAATCGCACGTAGCCATAAAGCCAAAAATCAAGGCTTCAGAACCTCCTGTTGTAATGATGATATCTTCAGGGTTCACATCGATTCCAGTTTTCTTGTAATATGCAGACAAACCATTTCTGTAGCTTTCAAAACCTGCAGAGTGACTGTATTCAATTACTTTACGATCCATGTTTTTGATCGCGTTTAAAGCTACTTCAGGCGTTTCAATGTCTGGCTGACCAATGTTTAAATGATAAACGATTTTACCTTGTTTTTTTGCTGTTTCAGCATATGGAACCAATTTTCTAATTGGTGATGCAGGCATGTCAATAGCCTTTTGCGACAATTTTGGCATAATTTCTAAAAATTTCCACAAATTTAATTCATTTGTTTGAATGGAGTTGCTGCTATCAATTCTTTTTAGAACTTTGTTACATGAAATGTTTGCAAGCAGGTTTACTTTTATTTCTTTTTAGTCAATGTACGGCTGTTCCAAGTCCAAAGAAACAACTAGGGCATCCAGCCAGCGAACTATCAAAAAAAGCAATTGTTCTTCCTAAAACTACAACTGTAATAACAGAAAATGGGTTAGTTGCTCTCAACGACATTGCACCTGCAATATTAGTTGATTTAAAATATAGATCTACTGATAATTTCATGCATAAGCAATTGTACCATTCCATTGGGAAAGCTTATTTGGTGAAAGAAGTCGCAGAGCGATTAGCCAAGTGTCAAGAGTTGTTATCGAAACTAAAACCAGGATATCATTTATTGGTGTACGATGCCACGCGACCCATTTCTGTGCAACAAGAGATGTGGGAAAGTTTGGATTCCATTCCATATGCTGAACGAATTAAGTTTGTTTCCAATCCTAAGAATGGAAGTTTGCACAATTATGGTGCTGCTGTCGATTTGACCATTGCCAATGAAAAAGGAGAAACGTTAGACATGGGCGCTGGTTTCGATGACATACGATTAATTGCTTATCCAGAAAACGAAGCACACTTTTTACAAACGGGCGAATTAACAGCGCAACACGCTGAAAACAGAAGGTTGTTGCGAAAAGTCATGCAATCGCAAGGGTTTAGAAATTT
>CANLIL010000050.1 GCA_947491305.1 Flavobacteriales bacterium
AAACTCTGACAATTCAAGCCAGCGGTCGGTTTTATTTTCTAAATCGGTGACAACTTCAGCTAAGCGGTTACCATTTTTCATGATTTGTTCGTTGCTGGCTGTTGCATCACTCAATTGGTTGGTAAGGTCGATTTTCTCTTCTTCCAAGCGCTCCATGTCTTTTTCCAATTGCTTGAATTCTTCTTTTTCTTTGAAGCTTAACTTGCGTTTTTCTGGTACTTTTTCAGATTGATTCGACAATTGGGTAACTTTCACTTCTTTGACAGGAGCAGCGTCTTTGTCTTGTTTTTCTTTTTTATAATCCGCAGCGGTTTGCTTGCGGTATTCCGTGTAATTCCCAATGATGTCTTTGATTGCACCTTCACCTTCAAACACGAATAAATGATCAACCATTTTATCCATGAAATAACGGTCGTGAGACACCACAATCAAGCACCCTTCAAAGGTACGAAGGTAATCTTCCAACACGCTCATTACGAAGATGTCTAAATCATTCGTTGGCTCATCCAAGATTAAAAAATTCGGATTTGCCATTAAAACAGTCATCAATTTCAAGCGTCGCTTTTCTCCCCCACTTAATTTGTGCACAAAGTTGTAGTGCATGTCGCGGTTGAATAAGAACTTTTCTAAAAACTGTGCTGCAGATAATTGTCTTCCTTTCTCTAAAGGAATGAATTCGGCAATGTCGCGGATGACATCAATGACTTTTTTGTCTTCATCCACTTTGATTAATTCCTGACTGTAATAGCCAAAAACAACCGTTTCACCGGTCACTACTTTTCCACGATCAACCGCCTCACGCTCTTGAATCATGTTTAAAAAAGTAGATTTCCCTGTTCCATTGTTCCCAACAATTCCGAGGCGTTCTTTACGTTGAAAGTTATAGGTAAAATTATTTAAAATGACTTTATCGCCGTATGATTTTCCGATTTTATGCAATTCCAAAATCTTAGAACCAAGGCGTTCCATTTTTACTGGAATGTCGATTTCATCTTCATCGATGCGTTGACTCGCTACTTTCTTAATGTCTTGAAACGAATCTACACGTGCTTTTTGCTTTGTTCCACGCGCTTTCGGTTGACGGCGAATCCAATCTAATTCTTTTTTAAAGGTATTACGTGCTTTGTCGATCGTAGAAGACAATTGTTCTTGTCGTTCTGCTTTTTTCTCCAAATAATATGAGAAATTCCCTTTGTATTTGTATAATGTTTTGTCTTCTAATTCAAAAATGGTATCGCATACTACTTCCAGGAAATAACGGTCGTGCGTCACCATTAAAATCGTTGATTTCGACTTAGAAAGGTATTCTTCCAACCATTCAATCATGTCTAAATCCAAGTGATTCGTAGGCTCATCTAAAATTAAGAAATCTGCTTCAGCAATTAACACTTGTGCCAAGGCAACACGCTTCTTTTGTCCACCAGATAAACTTCCAATCAACAAATCCGTATTGTCTAATTTCAACACGGAGAGAATTTGGTTGACTTTTACTTCAATATCCCAAGCATTCAGCTCTGTTAATTCTTCGTAACATTCATTAATCAGCGCCTCGTTGCCTTCTCGCATGGCTTTGTTGTATTTTTTTACAACTTGTAATTCTGGAAGATCGTGCGCAAAAACAGCTTCAAGAATGGTGTGCGTTTCATCTAGATTTTCGCTTTGTTCCATAAATGCAACTCGAATATCGTTGCGGTAAACAACACGACCCGAATCGTAGTGTTCAATATCCATCAAACAACGCAGCAAGGTTGTTTTACCGTTCCCATTTTTAGCTACGATTGCTACTTTTTGACCAAGGTCGATTCCAAAATTTAAATCGGAAAAAATAATGCGATCACCAAACGATTTCGTAAGGTTTTCAACGGATAGATAATTCATGAATTAACGAAGGCGATTCAGCGAATCAATTAAGTTTTTGTCTTTGCGAACCGCTTTGATTCCTAAGAAAATGAATAAAAATGCAGATGCATGTGAGAAGAACCCCATTTCCATGTTAAAATCTGCAGGATTTGACGTTGTTTGTGCTCTGAAAAACGAATAGGCCGTTGCGAAAACCCAAATACTAGTAGCAACATTGATAAAAAATGCTCCCCAAGCTAATGAAAGCTGACGTTTACGGTTTTTATACATGAATATCGTCAAAAGTAAAACTACAATTTGTAGCGCAATTGGCGCCCAAAAAAGTTGTGGTTTTTCAACGATTACTTTTTGAGCTAAGTGATTTATTCCACATGAAGTTACATCGTATGCTTGATTGTTTACGTTAAACGTAAAATAGCTAGACGCGAAACTTAAAGACAGCAAAAGAGTTGCTGTAAAAAAATAAAGTGACTGAATTCGTTGTATCATGCTGTTGGATTTTTCGATGGTAAAAGTACGAAGAAAAAAGAAAATTCAGGTTTAATTAATGATAGATTTTAAGCAAACGCAAATTATAATATTATAGATATTCTTTTCTTTTGTCTTGATACAAAAGAAACAAAAGATCAAGAAGCAACAAGCCGTTCGGGAAAAAAGCGCTTTTGCTGCGTTGCAACGATTGTAGGTGCAAAACTTCCTACGTTGTTTTACAGACGCAAGCGCCAATCGTGCAACGAAACGCAACAGCTTTTTTTCATTTCCTCACTTCTCTGTTGCTTCGGAGAATCGCACGTTGATTGTTTAAAACTCGCTTCGGGGGAAGAAAGATCGTACTTCGGTCTTAGATTTTTTTTGCTTCGGAAAAAAGAAAGAAATAATAATTACAAGCGTGTCGCTTTATTTCTTAAATAAAAATCTAACACGACCATTGCCACCATCGCTTCAACGATTGGAACGGCTCTTGGAACTACGCATGCATCGTGTCGACCTTTTCCGGTTAAGGTTGTTTTTTCAAAGTTGGTAGTGATCGTTGGCTGTTGTTGCATAATGGTTGCAACAGGTTTAAAAGCAACGCGCACTTCAATCGGCATTCCATTAGAAATTCCGCCCTGAACACCTCCTGAATGATTCGTTTGGGTAGAACCATCTTCATTGAAAATATCGTTGTGTTGTGAACCCAACATTTCCACTGAACTGAAACCACTACCAAATTCAACAGCTTTCACTGCATTGATCGAGAACAATGCTTTTCCTAATTCTGCATGCAATTTATCAAAAACGGGTTCGCCTAGTCCAACTGGAACACCTTTCACAATGCATTTCACACATCCTCCGATTGTATCACCTTGTTCTTTTACAGCTTGTATCAATTGCTCCATTTCTGAAGAACAAACAGGATCAGGGCAACGCACCAACGATTGCTCAATTATTTTTGAGGAATAAAATTCTGTTTTTGCTAATTTAACCGCACCAACTTGATCAACATACGTTGAAAATTCAACCCCTAATTCAGTTAGAATTTGTTGAGCAATTGAACCAGCAACAACACGTGCGATCGTTTCTCTAGCACTCGATCTTCCACCACCTCGATGATCGCGAATACCATATTTTTGTTGGTACGTGAAATCCGCATGAGATGGTCGCATCGCCATTTTCATGGTGTCGTAATCTTCTGATTTTTGATCTGCGTTGCGAATAATAAATCCTATGGGAGCACCAGTTGTTTTTCCTTCAAATATTCCAGATAACACTTCAACTAAATCGTTTTCTTTTCTTGGGGAAACTAAAGCAGATTGTCCTGGTTTACGTTTATCTAACGCTTCTTGAATAAGATGAATAGACAATATTATTCCTGCTGGAACCCCATCTACTACTCCACCAATTGCACTTCCGTGCGATTCTCCAAAAGAAGTTAATTTAAATATCGTACCGTAACTAGATCCTGCCATGTGACAAATGTAAGTCTTTAATTCAAATTTAGTTCCGTTATAACTTCACAAACTTGATTGAAACTGCTTGATTTCCTGTTTTTAATTGACAAAAATAAATACCTGATTTTAATCCTGAAACATTTACTTCTTTTGGACTTTCTACCGAGAAAGGCACTTTGTTTCCAGCAATATCCAATAGTTCGATGGATTCTAATGCATTGATTCCGTCAATTTGAAAGATTTCTTCTACAGGGTTTGGGTACAAAGCAATTGGCGTTTGTTCAAGAGGTTCAACGGATAAGATTTTTCCATTTAAATCATATTTTGAAAAAAAGCGCCAAATTTCTTTACACGCATTAAAATCTTGGTTAGTAACACCAATAATAAATGGAGAACCAGGCCACGTGTGTCCACCGGAAAGCACTTTAAAATGTTCCACTTCCACCCCATTGTTTCCGTTGGAATAGATGTAATGTTCAGCTGTTGAACCATCTGTTAAATTCGTGTTTGGAACTTGTGTCACGGTTGGTATCACATCACAATTATTGAAATTTACCCAATACCTTAAAACTTTTGAAATGGAATCCATGTAATTTAAAATTCCATTGTAAGGAACTGTTGCATCAGCTGTTCCATGAATCTGCATTACTGGCATTGGATGTAGCGGAGAACACGATAAACTTTGACTGTAATTCATAGATCCTGTCACAGAAGCAATCGCAGCAAAACGGTTACTCAACGAACAAGCTAAGCCATAACTCATAAAACCGCCATTCGACATGCCTGTTGAATAAATCCGATTTTGATTGATGGAGTATTGACTTGATAACGTATCTATTAGCGCTTGTGTAAAACCAAAATCGTCAACTGTACCTCCAAAACCGGAATTCCAATAAGGCTGACCGGAACCATCATTTGTTCCCATAGGATGAACGATGATAAAATTAGCTGTATCAGCTATTGGACGGAAATTGGCGTAATTCATTTGCTCTGTGGCATTGCTTGTATAGCCATGAAAATTGAATACTAAAGGAACTGGCGTTCCACTTTGGTAGCTTGCAGGAACATATAAAATATAATCCCTCGTTAATCCACCATGTTGAATAGATGCGTTAATTGTTTGTTGGGAAAACAGACAATTTACAAACAGAACAAAAAATAATGTTGGTATTATTTTCATCGTTTTAATTTTTATCAAAAATAAAAAAACCGTTATCAATGACAACGGTTTTAAAGATTTATTTGCAGATTGTATCTTCTGTAGCTTTGAGAATATCTCGCACAACCGATAAATCTTCCGCTTCTGCATACGTTCTTAATACTGGTTCTGTACCAGAAGGGCGAATCATGACCCAACGATCGTTGTCAAAGAAATACTTGAATCCATCCGTTGTTTTGACTTCATTTACTGAATATTTTCCAAATGATGTATAGTTATTTGCTTTACAATTGGTGATAATTTTTTGTTTTAACTCTTCTGTAATGTGTAAATCATTTCGTTCAAATTTAAAAGGACCTACAATTTCGTATACCTCATCAATTAATTCATCCAACGTTTTCCCTGATTTCGCCATGAATTCCCAGATAATTAATCCCATCCAAATACCATCGCGTTCTGGAATATGACCTTTCACTGCGATACCTCCAGACTCTTCTCCTCCAATCAAAACATCATCATTCACCATGATAGTTGCAATTTCTTTGAAGCCGATTTTTGTTGTAATTACTTCTAATCCGTAATGTTTACATAATTTTTCAACACGCGGAGTAACAGAAAAGGCAATGACTACTTTACCTGTCATTTGCTTATATTTCACCATGTAATGAATCAACAACAAAATAATGTGGTGTGAATCAATAAATTCTCCTTTTCCGTTGTATAAACCTATACGATCTGCATCACCATCCGTTGCTAAACCACAATCGATTTTACCATTTTCGATGATGAAATTTTCTAAGCCTTTTAAGTTTTTAGCAATTGGTTCAGGTGCTTGACCATAAAAAGACGGATTGTGTTCACAATGTAAAAAGTGCGTAGCTGGTAATAAGCGTTTCAATACATTTTGACCTGCGCCATACATTGCATCGTAGACTAAGTTTAAACCTGAATTTTTTATTGCTTCTAAATCGAAATTAGCTTTCACGTGATCCACATAACGCGTTTCAATGTCAACTATTTCTACTTGACCAGCAGCAATCGCCCCATCAATCGAAATTGTTTTATAATCAACCGGGCAAGTATCTGGAATAATATCTTCTACTTCTTGAACTTCTTCAGGTGCTAAAGGTCCACCAAAAAAAGCTTTTAACTTGTAACCATTGTAACTTGGTGGGTTATGACTTGCTGTGATTATCACACCGATTTCACATTTGTATTGGAAAGCAGCTAAGGAAATCATTGGTGTAGAAACAAATCCTCTCGCCAACTTCACCTCAATTCCTTGAGACAAGAAAACACGAACAGCCGTTTCAACGAACAATTCGCCTGCAAAACGGCAATCATGCCCAATAACAATCGACGGTTTTTCGTATTTATTTTTCATCCAAAGAGCTGTCGCGTAACTTACACGAGCAACATTTTCAACAGTGAAATCGTCTGCAATGATAGCTCTCCAGCCATCTGTACCAAATTTAATTTTATTTTTCAAGCTTCTAATTTTTAGTCAAAGATACACTTTCATTGAAATTTAGAACATCAATTCAGTAACTTTTAATCACACAAGAATTGTAAATTATCAATAAATATAAAAAATCGTTAAATTCGTACAACAATACTATGAAAAAACAACTAATGTATCGTTTGTATTTATTTCTATTATCGTTATTTATAAGTTGTACTGCAAGTATAAACTACGCTCAAACGTATACGTTTGCCAGTTTAGGAAATGCTTCTGCAATGCCAACAACAGGTTGGAATTTAACGGGTAATGCGTATGTTGGCGACACTCCTGGCGACACAGATAATTTCACAAATGAATTAATTTTAACGAATGCATCCGGAAATCAAAGCGGTGCTGTTTTTTACAATACCCCAATCAATTTAAGTGTTTGTACCAACTGGTCAGTAGAATATGATTTTCGGATTTTTGGAGGAAATGCTGCAGATGGTTTAGCATTTTGCTTTATCAGCAATCCTCCAACAGGATTTGTATCAGGCGGGGGTGTTGGAATTCCTCAATTTGCAAATGGATTAAAAGTGGTTATTGATACATGGAATAATTGTGGCGGTCCAAATCCTGCATTACAATTATTAAGTGGTGTTGGGTACAATGAATGTGCGCCGGGTATTGTAGCGTTAGAAAATACAACCGGTAATTTGAACTTTGTCCGCTCAAATTTATACCAACATGCAAAAATCACCTATAACAATGGCGTTGTTAATTTCTACTTAAACAATACATTTTATTTGACAGGTACTTTGCCAGTGAATTTTTCTGGTTATATGGGTTTTACAGCAAGTACTGGTGGAGCAAACGATCAACATTCTGTGAAAAATGTAGTTATTTACACTGATCAAGCAACTTCAAATGCGGGACCTAATGTTACTACTTGCGATGATGAAGCAATACAAATTGGAACAACTCCTAATGTGTTAAATGCTTATTCTTGGAGTCCAACAACGGGTGTTAGCAATCCAACAAGCGCGAACCCAACTGTAACCATTAACAATCCTGGAACAACACCTATTTTTGTAACGTATACTGTTTCTACTTCGTTAGCAAGTGCGCCTGGCGTTTGTCCAACTACAGATGCCGTTGTTGTGAAAGTTAACCCATCAAAATCTTCGAGTTCGAGTGTTTTAGTGTGCGATACCAACTTTTATGTGTTTCATGGCGATACGCTTACACTTTCAGGTAATTATGTAGACACACTTTCGACCAGTTTAGGTTGTGACTCAATCGTAAATTTAGCTTTAACACTGGATTCAATTCCATTATTTGATATTGTTGACACATCCTATTGTATTGGAAATTCATTTACAGTTCAATTGGATACAGCAATGAATTATGCTTGGAACCCTGTTATTCCTAACAATGGACAACTCAACCAATACACTTTAACATTAGGGAATACTTCTACTTACAGTATCACTGCAACCAATCAAAATGGCTGTAGCTATGTAGATAGTTTTGAATTAATTGTTCACCCATTGCCTCAATTTATACTATCAGCGAGTGATCCTGACCCCTGTTTTGGAGATAGCTTGACAATAACCACACAACCTGCTAACTTCAGTTTTGAATGGACAGGAGTCGATTTGATTGACACAGTTGGAGCAAGTCAACATTTTATAAGTACTAATTCTGGACAATATACTGTTGAAGCTATTGACACATTTGGCTGTATTTTTTCGAATTCGATTGCAATCAATGTGTTACCGCTTCCGATATTAAGTTTAACACCTGACACTTCTATAATTTGTCTAAAAGAATCTGTAACATTAACTGCAAGTGGTGCAATTAATTATGCGTGGTCCATTCCAACAACTTCTTTAATCAATGATTCGAGCGCACTAGTTCACCCAAGCTCAACAACAACATACAAAATAATAGGTACAGCTTTTGGAGGTTGTATTGATAGCACTTCAGCAATTGTCATAGTAAACCCAAAACCACATGCAGATTTTTCCGTTGATTTATCAACCTTAACAGCATTTACACCAGACATTACAACGATCAATACATCAACAGGTGCTATATCATATGAATGGGATTTTGGAGATTTTTCACCCATCTCAACATCTGAAAACCCTTCCCATCATTATCCTGAAAACCTGGCTGCTTTGTATCAAATAGAATTAATTGCAACCAATGAATTTGGCTGTAAAGACACTGCATACACTCATTTTGAAACGAAAGAAATTGTAGTGTTTTATGTCCCAAATGCATTTACACCAAATGGCGATGAATTGAACCAAACTTTTAAACCAGTTTTTGGTGACGGTATCGATAAAACCAATTTTTGGTTCACTATCTATAACAGATGGGGAGAAGTCGTTTTCGAATCCTTTGAAACAGATTTCGAATGGGATGGAACATTTAATGGTAGTTTAGTTCCTTTTGGAAGCTATACCTACCAATTTTACTATAAATTACCGAATACCAGTGAACGTCATATATCCACTGGTAGTTTTTCGATAATAAAATAATTATTTCTTAAAATTTTCGATTGTTTTGCGAATTATTGCAACACATTCCATTAATTGAGATTCAGTAATAACCAATGGCGGCGCAAATCGAATAATATTACCATGTGTTGGTTTCGCAAGAAGACCGTTATCTTTTAATGCAACACAAAAATTCCAAGCGGTTTGACTATCCGGTGTATCGTTTACGATGATGGCATTTAACAAGCCTTTTCCTCTTACTTTCAAAATCAATTCATTTGAAGCAATGATTTTCTCCATTTCACTTCTGAATAAATCTCCTAATTCTCTAGCGTTTAATGCCAATTGTTCGTCAGCAACAACATCTAATGCAGCTACTGCAACCCTTGCAGCAATTGGGTTTCCTCCAAACGTTGAACCGTGTTGACCTGGTTTAATCACCATCATCACTTCATTGTTGGCAAGAACTGCAGAAACAGGATATACTCCTCCAGAAAGTGCTTTGCCTAAAATCAAAATGTCAGGTTGTGCATAGGTTGCTTGTTTTTCGCACTTATTTTCACACGTACAATTTCCACAAACAGCTAACAAACTACCCGTTCTTGCGATTCCAGTTTGCACCTCATCAGCAATAAACAAGGCATTGTATTTTGAACATAATTCACGTGCTTTAGAAAGGAAATCGACGTGAGGAACATAAACACCTGCTTCACCTTGAATTGGTTCAACTAAAAACCCTGCTACATTTTCTGTTTGTAAAGCAGTTTCTAACGCTGTAATGTCATCATATGGAATACGAATGAAACCTGGCGTAAAAGGTCCGAAATTTTTATTGGCATCTGGATCATTTGAAAAAGAAATTATTGTCGTTGTACGACCGTGGAAATTCCCATCGCAGACAATAATTTTAGCATCATTTTCATTGATTCCTTTTTTCTCATAGGCCCATTTACGACACAATTTAATAGCTGTTTCAACCGCTTCAGCACCTGTATTCATCGGTAATACTTTGTCGAAGCCAAAATATTCCGTCACATATTTTTCGTAAACACCTAAGGTATCATTATAAAACGCACGTGAAGTCAAGGTAAGTGTTTGCGCTTGATCGATCATTGCTCCGATAATTTTCGGGTGACAATGACCTTGATTTACAGCAGAATAAGCAGATAAGAAATCAAAATACTGTTTTCCTTCGACATCCCAAACATAAACACCCTCACCTTTTGCTAAAACAACTGGAAGTGGGTGGTAATTGTGAGCGCCATGGTTATCTTCTAACTGAATTAATTCAGCGGATGTCAATTTTGAGTCTTTTGTAATCATACCTATAATTTGAATCGTTGGTATCACTCATCACGGAGAGCGAACAATCCTTTCCTCGTTGATACGGAGAGAAATCATCCTAACAGAAAGCAAATATAAAAAAAATGTAAACGTTAACGATGAAAGTAATTAGTTCGTTGCATATTTTAAACGAATTGTAATATTTGCTGTTTTTTTCTTTGAAGAAGTATTAAAACTTCCTCCCCAAGAATAATCTTCGGAAGTGTTTTGACCTGTAATTTGAAAAACGCCCATTTCCGCATCTTTTAATTCACCCAAAGAGCTACCCGCATTTTCAGCAATTTTATCAGCACGTTCTTTTGCGTCAGCAGTTGCAGCTTCAATCATTTTCAATTTCAAAGTAGCTAATTGCGTGTAATAATATTCTGGCGCGAGTGAAGTAAATTCAATTCCTAAATCAATTAATTCAGTCACTTCGCGAGAAATTTGTTCCACTAAATCAACGTTTTTAGACTGAATTTTCAAGTTTTGAGTTAAGTTATACCCGCTAAAAACTGAATTTCTAGCACGGTCATTTTCATCGTATTCCGTGTAAAATTCTTTTTGAATATCAACCGCTTGGAACACAATTTCATCGCGCTTCACACCTCTTGATAGCATGTATTTCAGAATTGAACGTTGATCCTTGTTTAATTCCATGTAAGCTTGTTTTAAGTCCAAATTTTTCTTAGAAAAACTACCACCCCAAACGATTAAATCACTCGTGAAATTTTCTTCCCCTAAACCAGTTACGCTGATTGAGTCTGTTACTTTTCCTCTGTTTTCATAGCCTTTTGCTAAAAATAATCCGGCTGTAATAATTGCAACAGCGATGATGATGGAATTAAGGTGATTTTTCATATTATTTAAAGTTAGTTAAAAATTAGGCATTAGTAATTAGTAATTAGGCATTAGTTTAGATTTCAGCAGAATTACGATATAGTCATTAAATCTTTATCTCTTTTTATCGTTAAATCTATTAAGGCATTAGTCATAAGTTAATTAGGCATTAGAATAGATTTCTAAAGAACCACGATCTCTTCTTAATTCCTTCATTCTTAATTCCTTCATTTTTTCATTGCTTAATTTAATATACCCTTTTCTAAAACAAAGTCATTTGATCTTCGTCTTCATCATTTTTAGTCAAATCCCATTCAACGGTTGTTTCATCAGTATCGTCAGCTTCGAAATCTTCCACTTCTTCCACTTCTATTTCTTCAATACTATCTTCTGGCCAAGGTTCAGATCCCTCAATTGGGTGCGTTAACACAATTTCTTTTACTTTTAATTTTGTCAGTTGATTACCTTGTGCTTTCATCCCTTTAATATCAATAAAATCGGCCAATTGCACTTCATTATCTGGAAGATTTTTAGTTTCCTTCAGTAATTTATTGTACACAATTTTAATGTTCGGTTGAAATGCAGTCGTAACAATATCCATGTATGAACCTTCACTTTCACTTATAAATGATACTTTTTTATCACTAGTAACCTCACATAAGAAGCGTTTCACAAAATGCATGTCTTTTTCAGCATCGAAGTAAACAGTTGATAATGGTCGACTTGGAACCCATTTTTCAATGTGCATCATATCTTCATCAAAATGATTGGATAAGTCGAAATTACTTAAGCGGTATTCACCTGTTTTGTAAAGTGTTAATATTTTATCTTCGCCCTTAAATGATCCTAAGAATTTACCTCGTTCTTCATCGTTCAATCGACCAACAACGGTGTCAAACCAAATTTTACGGGCTGCCAATGTTGAACCACCCACTTCTTTTTGAGTGATTTTTTGGATGATTTCTTTCGTAACACGGTTACCACTCGACTGGCGACCTTTGATTAACAATTCACCAAAATCTATGTCGAAACGCAAACGTTTTAAATGTGGACGTGGACGTAGTAAAATATTTACTACTTCGCGTTCTCCATTCGGATGCACGGAGAAATACAACATTTTAGAACCTTTTGTACCGCGCGAAAGATCGTATTCCGTATCACGTGTGATGGAATTGACATAGAAGCGTTTCATCATCGCTGGACCACCAACACCGTCTTGGTAAATCAGATGATAAATTGTTCGTTTATCTCCTTTTTTCCAGACATCAGCATGCACAATTCCTTTACCAACGAATTTTTTATCCGCTACTTTCGTTACCATCATTTTACCTGATGCAAAGAAAATAATTACATCGTCAATATCAGAGCAATCGTTGACCGGTTCGTTTTTCTTCAAGCCATAACCGATGAATCCTTCTTCGAAATCGACGTATAGTTTACGATTGGCAATAATTACTTTCGTTGCACTGATGTTATCAAAGATTTTTATTTCAGTTTTACGTTCACGGCCTTCACCAAAACGTTTTTTCAAATCTTTGAAATAATCAATTACGTATTCGATCAAATTCGCTAATTTCTCTTTCACAGCGATCATTTCCTCTTCAATCTTTAACAGCGCATCGTCTGCTTTTGAAGAGTCGAAACGTGTGATACGAATCATTGGAATTTGCGTTAATCGTTGTAAATCCTCCTCTGTTATTTCGCGAATGAGTTGTTTTTTGAACTTCTCGAAGCTTTTAAACAAATAGACATATAACGTTTCACGGTCGCTATACAACTTGAAATCAATGTACATTTCCTCTTGAATGAATATTTTTTCCAAGGTTGAGAAATGCCAATTGCGTTCCAATTCATCCAAGCGAATTTCTAATTCCCATTTCAACAATTTGACGGTTGTGTCTGTATTGACTTTTAAGATTTCACTCACCCCCATAAAACGAGGCGTATCTTTATCAATAATCGTTGAATTGGGAGAAATTGAAACTTCACAATCTGTGAATGCATATAATGCATCTAAGGTTCTATCCGGAGAAACACCAGGAGCTAAGTGAATGATAATTTCAGCCTCAGCAGCCGTATTATCTTCAATTTTTTTAATCTTAATTTTCCCTTTATCATTCGCCTTAATAACCGATTCAATCAACGAACCCGTCGTTGTTCCAAATGGAATTTCGTGAATAATTAAGGTTTTATTGTCAACTTTTTTAATTTTCGCACGAACACGTACTTTTCCACCTCTTAATCCATCGTTGTAATTCGTGAAATCAGCCATTCCTCCATTTGGGAAATCTGGAATCAATTCTACTTTTTTACCCCGTAAATGGTTGATGGATTGATCAATTAATTCAATAAAATTGTGCGGTAAAAACTTACACGCCATTCCCACTGCAATTCCTTCAGCACCTTGCGCTAATAACAAAGGGAATTTAACAGGAAGTTGATCTGGCTCTTTATTTCGACCGTCATAACTTGACAACCAATTCGTTGTTTTAGCATTAAAGACCACATGCGAAGAGAACTTTGATAAACGCGCTTCGATGTAACGCGCAGCTGCAGCGCCATCTCCGGTTAATGTATTTCCCCAGTTTCCTTGGCAATCAATTAATATATCTTTTTGTCCTAATTGAACAAGTGCATCTCCAATCGAAGCATCACCGTGTGGGTGATATTTCATGGTGTTCCCAATGATGTTTGCCACTTTATTGTAACGCCCATCATCCATTTCTTTCATCGAATGCAAAATTCTGCGTTGTACAGGTTTTAAACCATCGTACAATGAAGGAACTGCACGTTCCAAGATTACGTAACTCGCATAATCCAAGAACCAATTTTCGTACAATCCACCTACAGGGATTATTTTTTCGTCAACAATCTTCTTTTCGAAGGGACTTGATTCTTCTCCTTCATGGTTCAATTGCTCATCTAATTCGTCTTCCGCCATGTTAAGATGCTATTTCAAAATTAGTTGTATCGTCCGTTTTCAAGTCATCGCCTAAGACATCTTCAGCCAAGTCCTTTTCAACACGTAAATTTTCAATAATAAAATCTTGTCGTTCTGGTGTGTTTTTACCCATAAAATAAGACAAGATAGAATCAATTGAAGCGTCTTTTGACAAAATCACTGGTTCTAAACGGATATCGCGCCCGATAAAATGCTGGAATTCATCCGGAGAAATCTCTCCTAATCCTTTGAAGCGTGTTATCTCTGGATTTTTACCCAACTCTTCCATTGCTGCTCTTCGTTCATCTTCCGAGTAACAGTAAATTGTCTTCTTTTTGTTGCGCACTCGGAATAAAGGAGTTTGCAAAACATACACATGATTTCGTTTGATTAAATCTGGGAAAAACTGCAAGAAAAATGTCAATAAAAGCATACGAATGTGCATCCCATCGACATCGGCATCGGTTGCAACAACAATTTTATTGTAGCGCAAATTATCCATGTCTTCTTCAATGTCTAAAGCCGCTTGAATCAAGTTAAATTCTTCGTTTTCGTAAACGATTTTCTTGGTTAAACCATAACAATTTAAGGGTTTACCACGCAATGAAAATACTGCTTGTATATTGACATCCCTCGATTTTGTGATCGACCCACTTGCAGAATCCCCTTCCGTGATAAACAAAGTTGTTTCTTCTCTTCGCTCATCTTTTAAATCCGTTAAATGCAAGCGACAATCACGCAATTTCTTGTTGTGTAAATTTGCTTTTTTAGAACGGTCACGCGCTAATTTTCGAATTCCAGTAAGCTCTTTGCGTTCGCGTTCAGATTGCTTTATTTTTCGTTCGATTAATTCAGCAACATCCGGGTTACGGTGCAAGTAATTATCTAATTTATCTTTAAGAAAGTCGTTTATAAATGCACGCATCGACTTTCCGCCTGGCTCAATTTCTTGCGAACCTAATTTTGTTTTCGTTTGCGATTCAAAAACAGGCTCAACTACTTTGACTGCAATTGCAGCAACAATCGACTGACGAATATCAGAAGCCTCGTAATTTTTATTGTAAAAATCGCGAATTACTTTTGCAACAGATTCTCTAAAGGCACTTTGATGTGTTCCACCTTGTGTTGTGTGCTGACCATTCACAAACGAATAATAATCTTCTCCGTATGTTTTCCCGTGTGTGAATGCAACCTCAATGTCTTCGTCTTCAATATGAATAATTGGGTACAACGGATCACCATCCATGTTGTTCTCCAATAAATCTTTTAACCCATCTTTGGACTGGTATTTTTCACCGTTGTAATAAATCGCTAAGCCACGATTCAAATAACAGTAATTCCACATCATTTTATCCAAATAAGCCGTTTTAAAAACAAACTTTTTGAAGATTTGCTCATCTGGAATGAATTCTACGTAAGTCCCGTTTGGCTCATCTGTTTTTTCAATTTTTGAATCTTCAGCTAGTTCACCACGAATAAAAGATGCTTGTTTTTTCTCGCCATCACGCACCGAATAAACCATAAAATGTGACGCCAAGGCATTTACAGCTTTCGTACCAACACCATTTAAACCTACGGATTTTTTAAAGGCTTTGGAATCGTATTTTCCTCCCGTATTAATTTGAGAAACACAATCGATTACTTTTCCTAATGGTATTCCACGTCCAAAATCACGAACGATTACTTTTCCATCTTTCACTTTAATGTCGATGCGTTTGCCATTGCCCATTACGAATTCATCGATGCAGTTATCCACCACCTCTTTTACCAAAATGTAAATTCCATCATCAGCAGCGGCACCATCACCTAATTTCCCGATGTACATCCCAGGACGCAAACGAATGTGCTCTTTCCAATCTAAGGAGCGAATATTATCTTCTGTATATTGATTTTCAGCCATTTAATTTTACTTATTGCACAACTAACAAATATAAGAAGTCTATTCCTACAATTTCGAGAAAGTTATCAGTACTTTTAAACGGTTGAATGTTAGTTATTTTCAGCTATTCCCCAATTGAAAACGGCACTGGAAAGAAGCTGTTCTTATGCGATGAGATAGGTTTTTCCATCCTCTACAACTTCTGATTTTTCGAAAATAGCTTTTGCTTCATTTTCATGCTCTAAACCATCTGAATATCGAGCGCTTAAATGGCCCAATAACAATTTTCCAACATTCGCTAAATGAGCGATTTTTGCTGCTTGTTTAGCCGTTGAATGAAACGTTGCTTTTGCACGTTCTAAATCCTTTTCGATAAACGTTGCTTCGTGGTATAAAACTGTTGCATTTTGAATAAACGGCACACTAGTTTCCCAATACGCTGTGTCGGAACAATAAGCATAAGAAAAAGAAGGCTTAGGAGGTAATGTGAAATCTTCAAATTCAATTTTTCGTCCTTTTTCATCCGTAGAATTTAGTCCTTTTTTTAGCAAGGGTAAATCCACCAACTTTAGCCCAGCCTCAGCCACTGCTTCCGCAATTATTTTTCGTTCTTTTTCTTTTTCTTTGATTAAAAAACCATTGGTAGGAATACGGTGCTTCAAAGGAAACGTATGAATTTCAATTAATTTATCTTCAAAAAGCAAGCGGTTTTCTTTTCCTTTTAACGCCACAAACTGAATGTCGAAATTCAATTTTGATGCGCCAACTTCAAGTTGTATGCGCACTATTTGTTCGAGTTGTTCAGGACCATAAATCGTTAATCCTTTGTCCCTTCCCAACAAATGCATGGTGCTCAATAAGCCTACAAGACCGAAAAAATGATCGCCGTGTAAATGAGAAATTAGAATGTGATTTATCCGTTGAATTTTTATTCCTGCATTGCGTAATTGCATTTGTGTCCCTTCGCCACAATCAATTAAAATATGCCGATCGTTGCACGCAACATATTGCGCTGTTGGATTTCTTCTTGCTGTAGGCAAGGCTGCCCCACTTCCTAAAATTGTAACTGTAAAACTCACTCAGCGATAGCTTCGTTTGCTTGTTGTTGATTTTTTGTAATCGTTAAAACTTTATCCAATTGCGCCATTTGAATCAATTTCTCAACATTTTCTTGCAAACCACACAAAATAAATTGACCACTTGCTTCCTTGCAAATTCGATTTGCTAATAAGATAGCACTTAAGCCAGAAGAGTCACAATAACGCGTAGCACTCATGTCTAAAACAATATGATTCTCACCATTTTTTTGCAATTGAAGCAAAACATCTTTCAATTCTTGGGCATACAAAGCATTAAATTTCTCAATGTTTAGCTCAACAATTGCACTATTTCCCGTTTGATTCACTGTAAAATTCATCGTGTAAATTTTAACTTAATAACTTTTATCGTTCAATCTTAGCTGCCAATAAATAAATAACCGCCATTCTGATAGCAACCCCGTTTTCTACTTGATCTAAAATCAACGATTGTTTTGAATCCGCCACATCACTGGTGATTTCAACCCCACGGTTGATTGGACCTGGATGCATAACACAAATTTCCTTTGGCAAACTATCCAAAATTTCTTTATTCAAACCATATTGCATCGTGTATTCACGTAACGATGGAAAGTATTTAATATCTTGGCGTTCTAACTGAATGCGCAACATGTTAGCCACATCACACCATTCCAAAGCCGCACGTAAATTATGCTCCACTTTCACACCTAATTCGTGAATGTATTTTGGAATCAAGGTTGTAGGTCCACAAACCATTACTTCTGCACCTAACTTTTGTAAGCAATATATATTTGATAAAGCCACACGAGAATGCAAGATATCACCTACGATTACGACCTTTTTACCCTCAACACTTCCCAAGCGCTCGCGAATTGAAAAAGCGTCTAACAAAGCCTGTGTAGGATGTTCGTGAGTTCCATCTCCTGCATTTACAACTTTCGCTCCAATGCGTTCGGATAAAAATTTCGCCGCACCAGGATTTGGGTGCCGCATGACAACCATATCCACTTTCATGGATAAGATGTTGTTTACAGTATCAATTAAGGTTTCGCCTTTTTTAACAGAACTGCTTGCAGCAGAAAAATTTACTACATCAGCTGACAATCTTTTTTCAGCGATTTCAAACGATAAACGCGTACGCGTAGAATTTTCAAAAAATAAATTTGCAATCGTGATATCACGTAATGAAGGAACTTTTTTAATTGGTCGATTGATGACTTCTTTAAAACTATCCGCAGTTTTAAATATCAGCTCAATATCTTGACGTGTTAAGTCCTTTATTCCCGTTAAATGTTCAACACTTAAATTATTCATGCGTTTTCAGGTGTATACAATACGACTTTATCTTCTCCTTCTATTTCTTTCCATTCCACTGAAACACGTTCTGAATTCAGTGTATCTATTGTTTTTCCAACATAATCTGCTTGAATGGGCAAATCACGTGTAAATCGACGATCAATTAATGTAAGCAATTCCACTTTATTTGGTCGACCAAAGGCCAACAAGGCATCCAAACCAGAACGAATTGTTCGACCAGTATATAAAACATCATCAATCAACACGACATTTTTACCTTCTATCACAAAATCGATATTTGTAACACTTGGAATTAGCGGTCGCTCTCTTCTTCTAAAATCATCGCGGTAAAATGTAATATCCAAATTCCCGCAAACAACTTCTTTTCCTAAAATTGCTTCTAATTGTGTTTTTAGACGCGCTAAAACATTGATGCCTCGCGGTTGCAATCCAATTAAAACAGTGTTTGAGAAATCGTTATGGGATTCTATAAGTTGATAGGAAAGTCGATTGAGCGTTAATTCAACATGTCGGGAATTTAAAATGACTTGCTTTTCCATTGCAACAAAGATAATTTCTTTTCAAAATATTTAACCAAAATAGTTGATTTTTTTTCGATATCTTAAAAAAAGTCGATAACTAAGTAGATTCACTTAGATGAAGCTTCGAGATAACACTGAAATTAACATTGAAGTTGAAAAAGATGGTTTAAAAAGAATTGTCCCCCACTATCTTTATTGTGATAATTCATAGAGTGGTTTCATTTTTTCAGTTTAGATAGAGAAAAAGCGGCAACTTTTTCCCAAATCTAGAATAGTGGTTTCATTTTGGGACAATTCAAGTGTTCCTTAATATTTAAAATCTTTATTTTCAATACTTTAACTTTTTAAAGTTCTGAAATAAAGGATTAATTTCGAGTGGTTTCTTAAAAATCAAGCGATGTGTACTTGT
>CANLIL010000051.1 GCA_947491305.1 Flavobacteriales bacterium
GACATCCAAGTTTTTTTCAGTTCTTCTAAGGAGTAATGCTCAACTTGTTTTGGATTGGGATCATCTTCCATTTGCTCAACCGGAACGTATGCGTCAATTTTATTAAAAACCAAAATAACTGGTTTCTCAGTTTTATCGATTTCACTTAGCGTTTGATTAACTACTTCATATTGGTCTTCAAAATTAGCATGTGAGATATCTAAAACATGTACTAATAAATCTGCCTCTCGAACTTCATCTAGTGTTGATTTAAACGACTCCACTAATTGATGCGGTAATTTACGAATGAATCCAACTGTATCTGTTAACAAGAACGGTAAATTTTCAATTACTACTTTTCGAACAGTCGTGTCTAATGTGGCAAATAATTTATTCTCTGCAAACACATCGGATTTTGACAATAAGTTCATCAAGGTACTTTTTCCAACATTCGTATACCCAACAAGCGCAACGCGCACCAATTGACCACGGTTTCCTCGTTGAACAGACATTTGTTTGTCAATTTCCTTTAATTTTTCTTTCATCAAGGAAATACGCATTTGAATAATTCGTCTATCGGATTCTATCTGGGATTCACCCGGACCTCTCAATCCAATACCACCTTTTTGTCGTTCAAGGTGTGTCCACATTCTTGTTAAACGTGGTAACATGTATTGTAATTGGGCTAATTCAACTTGCGTTTTCGCATGTGATGTTCTTGCACGACTTGCAAAAATGTCTAAAATTAATATGTTACGATCCAGAATTTTGCACTCTAATTCACGTTCAATGTTTCGTAATTGAGATGGAGATAACTCATCATCAAAAATGACTAATTCAATTCCATTTTCTTTGATGTATTCTTTTATTTCTTGAATTTTTCCTTTACCGACGAATGTTCTAGGATGCGCCATCGGTAGCTTTTGCAAAAACTTTTTCTGAGTAATTGCACCAGCAGTTTCTGCTAAAAACTCTAATTCATCTAAATATTCTTGCGCAGTATCCTCTCTAATTTCAGGTGTCACAACTCCTACCAAGACACAAATCTCTTCTACTTCATCAACGTTAACGTGTCCTTCTTGCATGGTTATTTTTTCAAACTTTTAACGTAGTCTGCAACGGATTGTATGTTTTGTGTTGAACCCAACGCGTCCTTCATGGAAGGCATAGCATTTTTACCATTTGTAATAATATCAAGTCGCTGTTGATCAGAAAGCACAGAAAGCGTTAAATCTTTTGCGCCAGACAAACCTAACTTTCCGTCAGCACCATGACAAGAACTGCAATTCAACGTATAAAGATTTTTGCCAGTAACTACTGAATTATCTTCTGTATCTTGCTTATTTATTTCAGGTGAAGAACTACAAGCTTGTGCAATTAAACCTAAAAATAAAATAGATTTTTTTAGAACCATGATCCTCCTAATGCAGTTCTGAATGGCCAAGGAATTCCAGCTAAAATTAAGATTAATACGAATGTGTACCAAAGCGCAATTTTAGAATTACGTTGCGCTAAATTTTCAATTTTTTCTGCTTTTTTACGTCCAATAGTAATTAAAACTGCAGCAGATACCATTATTAAAATGTGTTCCATTCCGAAAAAACGGTAAAGTGGATTTTTCATCCAACCTGAACTGTAATTAATTTTCCCCGATAAAAACGCAACAACAATACCAATTGTAACTTGAATGTGTAAGGTAACCATCGCGAACAAATTGATCATTTTGTCCTTTTTTGCGTATGTATTTTTACTTTTATTGCTTAAAGCATTGATGATAGCAACAACTAATAATGCCAATGCTAACCATCTTAATCCTGAGTGTGCGTGTAACATAATCTTTTTTTCACAAAAATACACTTATTTAGATTTATAACAAACAAATATTTCTGAGTAATAAAGACTTTAAAAAAATGATTAAATTCACGCTGAATTATTTTGCTATGAAAAACATACTATTTCTATTTTTTGTACTGCCATTTTCTTTTTTCGCTCAGATAAAACCAATGAATGGTGTTCAGAATTCAAAGCCGAACTTCATCGCTTTGACCCATGCAACTGTTTATGTATCGCCAACAGAAGTGATGAAAGATGCATGTATTCTTTTAAAGGACGAGCTAATAATTGATGTTAAAAAAAACAATAGTATTCCAAAAGATGCTTATGAAATCAATTGTGAAGGGAAGTTTATTTTTCCAACATTTATTGAGACCAATACTTCTGTTGGTCTTTCTAAGTCTAATTTAAATTCGATCGATAAAGGCGCTTATTGGAACCCCACTATTCATCCCGAATTTTCCGCTTCAAATCATTATTCATTTGATGAAAAAGTAATTCAAGATTTACAGAAAATGGGTTTTGGTTTTGCGATTTCTCATTTAAATGACGGAATTGCAAGAGGAACAGGAGTGCTCATTTCAACTAATTCTTCCAAGCAGCGAACTCCAATTATTCTTCCAACAGTTGGTCAATTCTTTTCTTTCCAAAAGGGTTCCTCTGAAATAAATTATCCTTCGTCTCAAATGGGAGCGATTGCTTTATTACGCCAATTTTTCTTAGATGCTAATTGGTATAAATCAGCAATTGAAAAAGAGTATTGCACCAGTTTAGAGCGTTATAATCAATTAAACGAATTGCCAATTGTTTTTCAATCAAATGACAAATTTGAATTGTTGCGTGCTTCAAAAATTGCAAAAGAATTCAACTTGTCGTTCAATTTTATTGGTGCAGGTAATGAATATGAACTTGCAGCTCAATTGAAATCGATAAAATCGACCATTGTTCTACCACTCAATTTTCCTGAATCGTATGATGTAAAAGATCCATATGTTGCCCGTCAAATTCCATTAAGTGATTTAAAAAATTGGGAAATGGCACCTTCTAATCCTGCGATTTTGGCTCAAAATGGTCTTGGAATATGCTTTACAAGTGCTGGAATAAAATCACCCGAACAATTTTGGAAAAACATCCAATTGGCGATCAAAAGAGGTTTGCCATTTGAAACAGCATTGAGCGCCTTGACTCTTCAACCAGCTAAAATGTTGAAAATAGATCAACAAATTGGAACGTTAGAAAAAGGAAAAAAAGCGAGTTTTTTAATCTATACAAAAAACCCATTTGTTGAAACTGCCAATTTATTAGAAAAATGGGATTTGGGTCAACAAGAAATAATGGATAGACAAGAATCAGTGAAAATTGGAGGGAAGTTTAACCTGCTTATTGATGGTCAATCATTTCCAATTGAAATAAGTGAAAAAGAAGGGAAGTATACCGCGAATTTAAAGGTGTCAGATTCTGTTTCAAAACCAATTTTCATACAAGTGGTTGATAAGGATTTAACACTTCAATTCACCACTACACTTCTGAAAACAAAAGGAAGTTTAAACCTCCACGGAAAAATAAATGAAAAATTAGGTGTTTTAGAAGGTGATGGTACTTTGGCGGATGGCACTTGGGTTAAATGGTCTGCTATTCGCAATGAAAAACAAAAATCGCCAGAAGATAGTACTAAAAAATCGCTGGAAGACTCGCTTGATCTTGGCAAAATTTGGTTTCCTAATTTAGCGTATGGTTTTGAGAAAATGCCTCTAAATGAAAATATAATCATCGAAAATGCTACTGTTTGGACCAACGAAAAAGAAGGTATTTTAAAAGACGCAACCCTTATCATCGAAAATGGCAAACTGAAATTTGTAGGTTCTCAAACAGCTGCTCGTTCTTATGCTCGCCCGCTAAATCCGCGTGTGATTAATGCCAAAGGAATGCACGTAACTTCTGGAATTATTGATGAACATTCACACATTGCAATTGATAAAGGAGTCAATGAAGGTGGTCAAGCAATTACAGCTGAAGTGAATATCGGAGAAGTTTTACAACCGGATGACATCAATATTTACCGTCAGTTAGCTGGTGGAGTATCGGCTGCGCAATTATTGCATGGTTCTGCTAACCCTATTGGAGGTCAGTCGGCCTTGATTAAATTAAAATGGGGTGTAAATCATCCTGATGAATTATTGATTCCAAATGCGCCAAAATTTATCAAATGTGCATTGGGTGAAAATGTGAAGCAATCTAATTGGGGCGATTATAATTCGAACCGATTCCCACAAACAAGAATGGGAGTGGAGCAAGTTTTCATTGATGGCTTTAACCGTGCGAAACAATACCAAAAAGAATGGAATGAGTATTTGAGTGGAAAAAGTAAAAGTGAACAGCCTCGCAAAGATTTAGAATTGGATGTTTTAGTTGAGATTTTAAATGGGCAGCGAAATATTACGTGTCATTCGTATGTTCAGTCAGAAATCAACATGTTACTGCATGTGGCGGATTCGATGGGCTTTGAAATCAATACGTTTACACACATTTTAGAAGGGTATAAGCTAGCGGATAAACTATTAAAACATGGAGCTGGAGCTTCTACTTTTTCGGATTGGTGGGCGTATAAATTCGAAGTGAATGATGCGATTCCTTACAATGCTTCTATGATGTCAGAACAAGGATTAACCGTTGCAATTAATTCAGATGACGCCGAGATGGGACGAAGATTAAACCAAGAAGCTGCAAAGTCAGTAAAATATGGCGGAATGTCTGAAGAAAATGCTTGGAAAATGGTGACTTTAAATCCAGCAAAATTATTGCACTTAGACGACCGAATGGGTAGTTTAAAAGCGGGCAAGGATGCAGATATTGTAATTTGGTCAGCGAATCCTTTGAGTATCGAAGCGAAAGTTCAAACAACCATCATTGATGGAATTATTTATTACGATGTAAAACGTGATCAAGAATTAAGAGAAAGAAATACGCGAGAACGCGCGCGAATTTTGAATAAATTGTTAGCAGAACAAAAAGAATCAGGAACGGCAAAACCATTTGTAAAAAAGAAAAGCAAACACTTTCATTGTGATACCCTTGGAGAAGAAGGGTCTGAATCTGAAAACAGTCATTAAAAGTGAAATATGAAAAGTAAATTATTGGTTGTATGCTGCCTTGTTATGGGCGCTGTATTTGGTCAGAAAAGTCAAGCGATTTTATTGGTAAATGGCTTTTTACACCAAGGAAATGGAACAGTTGTTGAAACTGCTTTAATTGGTATTCGAAATGGAAAGATTGATTTCGTGAAGAATGCACTTTCTAGCGCGTATAAAAAATCAGAATGGGATACCATTATCGATTTACAAGGGCAACATGTTTATCCTGCATTTATTGCACCGAATTCAACGTTAGGAATAACTGAAATTGATGCTGTAAGAGCTACACGTGATTTTCAAGAAGTTGGGTATTTAAATCCGCACATCCGATCTCAAATTGCATTCAATGCTGAATCGAAAGTTATTAGTACGGTTCGAACAAACGGCGTGCTATTCGCGCAAGTGACACCGCGTGGTGGAAGAATTTCAGGAACATCCTCTGTAATGGCATTGAGCGGATGGAATTGGGAAGACGCGACAATTTTTAAAGATGATGGCGTACATATAAATTGGCCTGAAAGCATTCAAGGGACTTGGAAAGACGATGTAATTACCAAAACAAAAGGGAAAAACTACCAACAACAAAAAGAAGAGTTGGTTACTTTTTTTAACTTAGTGAAAGCCTATCAAAATAACGCTGATGAACTTAAAACTGATTTAAGGCTGAATGCCATGATTCCTTGTTTAACAGCAGAAAAAAGGATCTATTTTCATGCAAATGAAATTCAACAATTAACTGATATTATTGAGTTTGTTCATTTTTTTGACATTCCTTTTCCCGTTATTGTAGGCGGTTACGATAGCTATATGATAGCCCGTAAATTGAAAGATGCAAAAATCCCGGTAATGCTTGGCCGCACGCATAGTTTACCTGAAAATGAAGATGATCCAATTGATTTGCCTTTTCAATTACCAACTATGTTACAAAAAGAAGGTGTCTTATTTTGTTTACAAAATGAAGGTGAAATGGAAGCTATGAATGCCCGAAATTTACCCTTTCAAGCTGGAACAGCAATGGCTTATGGTTTAACCGAAGAAGAAGCAATTCAAAGCATTTCTTTAAATACGGCTAAAATTATGGGAATTTCTAAAACTTACGGAAGTATCGAAGCTGGAAAATCAGCTAGTTTATTTGTTTCTAAAGGAAATGCCTTAGACATGCGCACCAATCAAGTTAGTTTAATCTTTGTGAATGGGTCATTTGTACCAACAACAAATTTCCAAACTGAATTATACCAACGGTATGAGAAAAAATACCAAGCAATAAAACAATATTAATTAACAGTTTAGATTCAGAAAAATTTCTAATTTTGAATACTCAAAATAATAGTTACTAAATACATAAGTTATGGCTTTCGAATTACCAAAATTACCGTATGCATATGACGCTTTAGAGCCACATATCGATGCTAGAACAATGGAAATCCATCATTCAAAACACCATCAAGCATACATTACAAATCTAAATGCAGCAATCGCTGGTACAGATTTAGAAGGAAAATCTATCGAACAAATTTTACAAAATTGCAAAGACAAACCTGCAGTTCGTAACAATGGTGGTGGTTTTTGGAACCACAATTTGTTTTGGGAATGTATGAGCCCAAATGGTGGCGGCGAGCCAACGGGTGAGTTATTACAAGCAATCAATGATGCTTTTGGAACGTTTGAAGCATTTAAAGCTGAATTTGCAAAAGCTGGGGCTACACGTTTTGGTTCTGGTTGGGCTTGGTTGTGTGTTACAAATGGAAAATTAGAAGTTTGTTCTACGCCAAATCAAGATAATCCAGTGATGGGTGAAGGTTGTAAAGGAACAGCAATTTTAGCGATGGATGTTTGGGAACATGCATATTACTTGCATTACCAAAATCGTCGTCCAGATTACATCAATGCATTTTTCAATGTGATTAATTGGGCTTTCGTTGCAAAGAAATTTGCAGACGCAAAATAAAAACAAAATTAAATATGTAAAGGTCGCCAACATTTGTGGCGACCTTTTTTATTAAAATAACACTAAAATGCAAGCAAACGCCTTTAAAGAAATCGTTCAATTTAGAAGAAGCAACCGCGTATTTGATGAAACCGCGTTAGTACCCGACGAAGTCATAGCAACAGCATTAGAACACGCTCAATTGTCGCCTAATAGTAGTAACATGCAATTGTGGGAATTTTATTGGGTTTCTTCTCCAAAGAAATTAGCAGAAATTGCACCCTTATGTTTGAATCAAAGTGCCGCTAAAACAGCGAAACATCTGGTAGTCTTTGTTACACGAAGAGATTTTTATAAAAAAAGAGCCAAGTGGAATTTTGAGCAAGTTCAAAAAACAGTTGTAGGCGAACCCAATAAAATGCAGAAAAATCAACTGATGTATTATTCTAAATTGGTTCCTTTGGTCTATGCGAATGATCCTTTTGGTCTAATAACTTTGGTTAGAAGAACGATCAGTTTTTTTGGAGGTTTGGCGAAGCCTTTTTTCAGATTAGGTGGTAAAGCTTCCATTCAAATTGTCACACACAAATCTTGTGCATTGGCTGCTCAAACTTTCATGCTTGGGATTGCTGCCGAAGGATTTCATTCTTGTCCTTTGGAAGGTTTTGATGAGTTGCGCTTAAAACGTGCTTTAAACTTACCACGTAAAGCAGAAATAAACATGGTCGTAGCAGTCGGAAAAGGAACAGAAAAAGGCATTTGGGGCGAACGTTTCCGTGTACCATCAGATGAAGTGGTCATTAAATTGTAAAATAAAAATCTACACGTATGAAAAAAGCAATTATTAATAGTCTAATTTTTGTTGTTGCCATTTTTGTTGGAGCAAATGTGAACATGGCCTTGATCAACTTAGGACCAAAACTCATTGCCATGCCAAAAGGGTTTGACCTTACAACCGAAAAAGGATTGATAGCAGCAATGCCATTCATGGAAGCAAAACATTTTCTATTTCCATTTTTAGCGCATGCATTCGGAACTTTTATTGCTGCATTACTCATTTTTGTTTTAATGAAAGAGAAAAGTAACTACTATAGTTTTTTTGCTGCTGCTTTATTTTTTTTAGGAGGAGCCTACATGGTAAGAGTGCTTCCAGCTCCGCTTTGGTTCAATGTAACGGATTTGGTCCTTGCTTATTTTCCAATGGTTTTCTTAGCCCAATGGTTGGTTGAGAAACGAAAAGGAATGAAATTGAATTGATAACTTATTCGTAACTTTACAAAAAAATACCATGAGCGAAAAAACAACAGATATAAGTGATTTAGGTGAATTTGGATTAATTGATCAATTAACTAAAAACTTTGAATTGAAAAATGAAAATTCGCTCGTTGGTGTTGGTGATGATGCCGCTGTGATTCAAGTTTCGGAAGATACCGTTCAATTGATTTCAACAGATATGTTGGTGGAAGGAATACATTTTAACTTGATGTACATGCCATTAAAACATTTGGGCTACAAAGCTGTTGCGGTGAATGTTTCGGACATCTGTGCGATGAATGGTACAGCACAACAAATCACCGTTTCTTTAGCCGTTTCAAGTCGTTTTCCCTTGGAGGCTTTAGAAGAATTGTACGAAGGAATCCACTTGGCTTGCGATAAATATTCGGTTGATTTAGTCGGAGGCGATACTACTTCTTCGACTTCAGGATTGGTGATAAATGTGACTGTTTTAGGAACAGCAAAAAAAGAGGATGTGGTGTATCGTTCAGGTGCAAAAGAATACGATTTATTGGTTGTAACGGGCGATTTAGGCGCTGCATACATGGGTTTACAAGTATTGGAGCGCGAAAAAGAAGTCTTTAAAGCAAATCCATCTATTCAGCCAGATTTAGACGGTCACGATTACATTATTGAACGCCAACTTAAACCAGAAGCGCGCAAAGATATCATCGGATTTTTAAAAGAATTGGATGTTCTGCCAACAGCTATGATTGATATTTCTGATGGATTGGCTTCTGAAATTTTACATTTGTGCAAAGCAAGTAAAGTAGGTTGTCATGTGTACGATGAGAAAGTGCCAATCGATGCAAAAACTTCCATGACAGCAATCGACTTTAATTTGGATCCAAACACCTGCGCTCTCAATGGGGGTGAAGATTACGAATTATTATTCACCATTGATCAAAAAGATTTTGACAAAATCAAGGGTAATCCACATATGACAGTCATCGGCCACATCACCCACGAAAACGATGGTATCTACTATGTTGACAAAAATGGTTCAGCAATCACTCTAAAAGCGCAAGGCTGGAAGCATTTTTAATTGGTTTGAAACACAGAAATTGCGCTTACGTTACGTTTTTTTGCTTCGGCCCATTTCAGAAAATCAAACAATTCTAATTCATCACTGGTGTATTCGATTTTTGAAAGATCTTGGAACAATTGATCCCAACGTTCTTCCGCATCAATGATATTCGGTGCTTTTAAAATGTATGTAATGTTTTTCAGAAAAACGGTTTCAAACGTAAATAAGCGTTGCCTTGTTTTTAAATAACGTTGCGTGTTTTTTAGGGAGTAGGCCAGTAAATCGGTGTGTTTCAATTCCAAATGCACCAATATTGCCAACAATTGCGCGTGTGAAAACAATGTTTCAACGTGTTCAATTCCTGGTAAAGACAAAAGGGTATTGATTTCTTTTAATGCAAGAGAATAGTTCCCTTTCACTAAATGAATTACGGCTATTTTAAAAAGAATGTAGGCTTTTTTGGGTAAGGCCATTTTATCCTTAAAACGTTCCAATTCTTCTTTGATAGACGTGATCATTCGTTCTGCTCTGCCAATTTCCCCGCGTTGAATGTAAAGATTTAATTTTATGCTTATAGTTGTAGCAATTAATTTTAGTTGTAAATCTTCAGCATGCACTACCGAATCATTATTACGTAAATTATTTAAGCGCTGTAAGTAATTTGAAGCTAAATTATGTTCACCTAATTTTTCCGCTAAATGAATCGCATTGGACAAAAGTGCAATGTACCTATTTGTGTTTTTTTCATCCATTTTATTTGGTGCTTCCAAGAGTTCGATTAGGATTTTCACATGAGCAAAAGAAGCTAAAAAATCACTCAACGCAAAAGCACACGCACTTTTAATATGGTGGAAAAGGTACGTGTTTTCTCTACCTTTTATTTCAGATAATGCAGGAAGTTGTTGAAGAAAAGCATGATAAATAGCTATTTCATCAGCTGTACGCGCATTTCCTTTTGTTGCAATTTGATAAAACAATTTGCTTTTCACGGTCCATAACTGCGTATTTAAATTGTTTTCAGATGCAATCTCTGCGTCTTTTGCCTGAATGACATCAATCATTTTTAAAGATAAAGCTGTATGATTTTTTGTTTCAAACAAGCGTTTTTGTTGTTTTTGTATTTCTGGCAAAAGTTGAATAAACCCATGTTTTTCAGCTAATTTTTCAGCTTTTTGAATCGTTTTAGCACATTGAGCATAGAGTGATTTACGGAATAATATTTCAAATGCATGCAACAATTTATAGATTTGAGCTTCTATTGTAGCTGCAGCATAATACAAATCTAATGCACTTAGAATAAACGTATATAGGCGATTTTTAGATATTGAAAATTGTTTCATTTTAATGAAACTTTTACAATAGTCGCTTATTTTTTGGTGGTTGTAAGTGGATTGTTTATCTAAGTAATCAAATAAAAGGATAGATTTTTTTTCTTCACCAATAATGTGACGAGATGCATAAATTTTAAAGTAACGTTTTTCAGATTTTGAAAGCGATTGAATCAATTCAAATAAATCGTCTTTAACCAAATTGTTTTTTTCTTCCATTGCAGTAGTATGAACTTTAGTGTTCAATTTACGCAATAAGTATGAATAAAATAGGTGGAAATTGTGAGTGGTATAGTTGATTTAGTGTATGGTTTTTTGATTGATTCTGAAAATAGTAGTGCAAAAAAAAGCCTCACATCTGTGAGGCTTTTTCGATATCATTACATTTTTTTCTTGCGTTTGTAGCGTTCAGGATCGTAATTCGGATCCGTAATGTCACCATCAGAAGAGGCGTCACTTGTGTTTTCAGTATTCGTGTTTACAAAAACTGGTGATGACTTTAAGCGATTTGCTTCAACTGTATTTGGCACAATCGTTTCTTTTTGGCAACTTGTTACTGTTAAAACCAAAGCTAGAATCGCAAAACTTATTAATTTTTTCATAGTTGATACAATTAATTAAAACGAAAGTAAATTATTTATTTTAGTTTTCCAAATGTTCTATGTAAAATTTGAGTGTAACGCGTGTTCCATTGATTAAACGGTTTTCATTTTCTAATTGCACAGGACCAATAAGGTCAAATGCATTACTTGAAATCTTTTTCAATAAATCAATTCGTTTGGACGTAATTTCCATTCCTTGCGATTTGTGGTCGCCATCGTATTTCACTTTGCTATTCATACTGTGTTCAATTCCAACACCATTATCATCAATCTGAATCACCAATGTAGAAGGTTGTTCAATGGAAAAAGTCACTGTAATTTTCCCTTCTTTTTCTTCATTGGGCAAAATCCCATGAATGATGCTGTTTTCAATGAATGGTTGCAACATCATAGCTGGAATAATAATGGATTCTTGGTCTATTTCCTCAGGACAATCTATGGAATACACAAAACGTTTATTGAAGCGCATCTGTTCTAAGCTTAAATACAAGTTAATGCGTTCAATTTCTTGTGCTAGCGTAACCATGTTTCCCTCTTCAGAAGAATCTAAATTTTTACGAATCAGTTGGGCAAAATTGGTTAAAAATTGATTGGCTGATTTTCGATCTTGTGTATTGATGAAATACTGAATGGAATTCAAGGAATTAAAAATGAAATGGCGATTCATACTTGCGTTCAATGATTTTTGTTCCAAGCTATTTAATTTTGATTTATAGCTTAAACGTTCATTTTCATTTTTTTCACGTTCGCGTTCTATTCGAAGTTTGATTAATTTGTAGACGCCAAAACTTATAAGTAGAACAACTAAAGAAATGAACCAATACGTTTTATAAAATGCTTGCCGGATGGTAATTGGTATCGTAATTAAGTTGGATTTATTTCCGTTTTGATCGATTGCTCGTGCAAAAAACCGGTAATCTCCGGCACTTAATCCACTATAAGTTATAGTTGAATTGGGTGTTAATGGTGTCCAATTTTCATCTTGTCCATCCAAAAAGAACTGATAGGAAAGTTTCGTATAATTTGACAATGAAATTCCATCCATTTCAATTGTAATGTTGTTTTTATTGTAAGCTAGATTTAAACGAATCGGTTTGCTTATTGATGTAAAGTTGGATGAAAAATTATCGAATAAATTAGTTTGGTAATTAATTAAAATCGATTTTAACGAAAGTTGCGGCTGCTCCTTATTTTTAATAATTTTCTCCATCGTAAGACTAACCAATCCAGATGGAGTGCCAAACCAAAACTTTCCATTTTTAGCGACATAACTTGCATTCATATTTGTTTCAAGGTCAACAATTCCTTCTGCTAAGCCATAATTTTTCACAAGCATTTGTGGTTGTTCCATTGCAGAGATGACAAAAACACCATTGTTTGTCCCAACATATAGTTGGTGATTGGAAAAATTTAAAAAATTGATAAAGTTAGATGCTGGTGTTTTGGAAAAATTAAAGCGATTCAGTTGATTTTTAACAATGTAAAACAAACCATTTTCTGTCCCAACCCACAACCTGTTTTGAAAATCAACACATAGAGAATAACACGTTTTATCCCAATTACTCCAACGTTTTAATTCCTTGTTATTAATTACAAAAAGCCCCTTGTCTGTCGCACAAAAATAACTAGTTGAAAATTTACAAATTGAACGAACTGTGATTTTTTCTTTGCATTTTAATTTCGTAAAACGACCATTTTCATATAGCGAAACTCCATTATAACCGCCTACAAAGAAAGAATTCAATCCTTTTGAATAGAGCACAGAAACCTTATCACTGGGCAAGCCATTTTCCTTGAAATAGCCTTGTTGTTTCCCTGATTTTGAAACTGCAATAAGTCCGAAGTTTGTGCCAAACCAATTTTTTTGATCTACATCCAATAAACTTGTCCAAACAGTATTACTATTCTCAAAATTGTACGCATGTTGAATATTGTTTTTTGTTAAAACATCCACGCCATTTTCTAAGGTTCCAATCCAAAATTGATTGTCTTTGTCTTTGTTGATTGATAAGATCAAATCTGAAGTCAATCCATTATTGGTGTTGTAATGAACGATTTTTTCTCCAATGAATTGAAAGAGTCCTTTGCCTTCTGTTCCCATCCAAATTTTCCCTGTTTGATCTTTGAAAAGTGTTCGGATGCTTTCAGATTGAAGTCCATTTTCTTTATTCAGTTTTAAAGAGATTTTACCATTCACTAATTTGTAAATTCCGTTGTTTGCTGCAACCCATAATGTATTTTTTTCGTTATCTGAGATACAATTTACCAGGATGTCTTCAGAGTTAATTCCTTTAATTTTTGAAAGTTGTTTAGTGGAAGGATTCAATAAAAATAAGCCGTTTGAAAAGGTAGTAATGGCAATCGTATTTTTCAACACAGACATGCTTGAAATGGTGAGGCTTGTGTTTAGTTTCTCAAATTTCTCTAGGTTTAGCGTGAAAAATAGGGCATCATTTGTTGCGATAACAAGCTGATTTTTGAAGATTACTAAATCCCTAATAGCTTGATCTTCAATTTGTTTTATGTTTAACTTTAGGTTTCCAGCGATTTGAATGTGTTGATCTGCGATTTGAATCGGAATAAGCTGTTGTTTTTTGATTTCAAAAAGGCCGTTATTATTGGTTGCAACAAGAAAATGTTGTTTGAATTTTATGATTTTTACAACTACTGCATTATTAAATGGTTTCGTAAATTTTAGCGTTTTTATTTTATTTTTTTCAATGATCGAAATACCACCTTCATGTCCAATCCAAAGTTTCTCATCAATGAATTTCACACAATTTATTCGATTATTTAACAAGCCGTTTTGTGAAGTGTAGGTTACAAATTCTTTTCCGTTGAATCGTGTTACTCCTCCCAGTGTTCCGACCCATAAATAACCATTTACATCTTGATCTATGGCTGTTACTTGCGATTGAGGTAAACCTTGTGCAGTAGAGAAATTTAAGAAAGAATAATATTGGCTATGTGTTTTCAATGAAAACGCTAGCAGTAAACAAAGAAAACTAAGCCATTTTATCATTTCGAATCTTTCAATAATTTAACAAAGTCAGCAACTCTATTTCGGGCTACAGGAATCCGTAAGCCATTTTTTAAAACTGCAAAATGGCCATCATCACTGAGGTATTCAACCAGCATTGTTAGATTGATAATATGTGATTTATGCACTCTAAAAAATTTTGTTCGATCTAAAATACTTTCATAGGTTTTTAAGGTGCGCGTATCTAAATATCGATTTCCTTCTTTGAAATAAATGGTTGTGCAGTTGCCACTTGCTTCTAAATGGGTAATCGTATCGTCTTCAATAATTTTCAATCCTTTTGTGTGGCTTATTGCAATGCGATTAGATTGTTTATTGCGTAAAAGAGCGTCCGACAAATGGCGCAAGGATTGGAAATAAGTCGTAAAGTTTTCTGGATCTTCTTCAAAGATTTTTTTTGTTCCAGTCACTTTTTCAACGGCAGTTTGCAATTCTTCAATATCAATTGGCTTCAATATGTAATAAACAGCGTTGGCGTTGAATGCACGAATAGCATAATCTTTAAAAGCGGTAACAAATACAACTTGAAAATCTTTTTCTTCAATTTCATCCAATAATTCAAAACCTTCTGATCCAGATGGCATGCGAATGTCTAAAAAGATAACATCAGGTTTAGACGCTTCGATGAGTGCTTTGGCTTGACTTTTTTTAGATGCTTCGCCAATTACTTCGACATCTGGACAATATTCTTCCAATAACATGATGAGGTTTTTTCTTGCAAATTCTTCATCATCAATAACTAAGGCTCTTAATTTCATCGTTTTATTTTTTAGTAGTGGGGTTGATTCTCTTCCACTAAATATATGTGTTTCTAGTTTGATTGCATCAAAAAATAAACGCAGTTAAAAGTACAAAATCAACCGATAAAATCAATATAAAGGTGGAAGAATAAATTGAATGTGCTTTTTAAATTTTTTTATTTTATCATTCAATCATTTCCAATAAATTCGAAATAAATAAATCGTTCAATTAACGCTAAAAATTATGAAAACAAGACTACATCAACCAATTATTCAACTGTGGATTTTTAATGACACAGGGAATTAATCAGTTAAAAATTCAGTCAAAAACAACGCTGTGTCAGATGGGTTTTCAGTATGAGCCATGTGACCAGCGTTTTTTATTTCAACAAGTTTGATTGCTAACCCTTCCAATTCTTCTACCATTTTTTCTTTTGTAATCAACGGATCAAATTCTCCCTGCAGCACTAAAAAATCAGTTGGGAAGTTTTGTAACGTTTGAAATTGATTTTTCCGTTCGCGCATCGCTAATGAAGCATAGGCAATTGCTTCCGGTTGACATTGATCAGCAATTTCCCGCAATGATTTTACAGCTGGTTCATTAGGGGAGTAGCGGTAAAAAAGCCCAGGAATTGCAACATTTAAAAACAATTCTTTTGCTTGAAAAACAATGTCTGCAACGCGAATTCGATCTAGTTTTTTTTCAGGAGCATCTTCCCAAAAATTAGAATTTAGCAGTACAATTTTTCGGCATTCTATTCTTTTTTCTTTCATAAGTAAAGCAATGTAGCCACCCATTGAGTGTCCAACAATATGAAATTTAGAGAGTTTCAAATGATCTATAACTTTTAGCACTTCACCCGCCATAAATTCTAAGGAAGGTGTGTCATCTGTTAGTTGCGATAATCCGTGTCCTGGAAGGTCAATGCAAATGGCTTGAAAAGGAATTTGTGGTGTATTTAATAAATTCCACATACTTAAATCCTCTAAGAAACCATGTAAAAACACAACAGGGTGTCCGTTGCCAAACACCCTGTAATTTAGTAAATTTTGCATTGCTTACTTTGCATTCATTAATTCTTCAATTTCTTCGGCTTCTAATGGAATGTCTTTCATTAAATTAAATGGTTGACCAGAAGCTTGAACCACTAAATCATCCTCTAAGCGAATCCCTAAACCTTCTTCAGGAATGTAGATTCCAGGTTCACAGGTGAATACCATTCCCGCTTGAATAGGTTCGTGCCACAAACCAACATCGTGCGTATCAAGTCCTAAAAAGTGCGATGTTCCATGCATAAAGTATTTTTTGTAAGCTGGCCAATCAGGATTTTGATTTTTAATATCTGTTTGATCAATTAATTTCAAGTTCACCAATTGCGCTTCCATTAACTTCCCAACTTCTTTATGGTATTCAGCCATTATTGTTCCTGGAATAAGTAATTTTTCAGCTTCTTTTTTAACATGTAAAACTGCGTTGTAAACATCTTTTTGTCGTGCTGAGAATTTTCCATTAACAGGGATGCAACGTGTTAAATCTGATGAATAATTCGCGTATTCTGCACCAACATCTAGTAGAATGACATCGCCATCTTTGCATTGTTGGTTGTTTTCAATGTAATGTAAAACACAGGCATTTTTTCCAGATGCAACAATTGGCGTGTAGGCAAATCCTTTCGAGCGATTACGTAAAAATTCATGTGCAAACTCCGCTTCGATTTCATATTCCCAAACACCAGGCTTGATAAATGGCAAAATACGTCGAACACCAGCTTCTGTTATTTTACATGCTTTTTGCATCAATTCGATTTCGATCGCGTCTTTAATCGAACGTATTTTATGCATGATTGGCGCACTTTTCAAATAATTATGCGCTGGATAATCAATTTTTAATTTTTTAATAAAACGATCTTCCCGAGTTTCAACTTCTGTCGAAGCACGTAAATGTTCGTTTGTGTTGATGTAAACGCTAGAAGCTTCTGACATTAATTGTTTGAAGATTGTTGGAAATTGTTGCAACCAATAAACAGTTTTTATGCCAGATGTTTCGTAAGCTGCTTCTTTCGTTAATTTTTCACCTTCCCAAACTGCGATTGTTTCATTTGTTTCTTTTAAGAATAAAACTTCTCGGTGAGCTGGATTTGAAGCATTAGGAAAAAGTACCAATATACTTTCTTCTTGATCAACACCAGTAAGTGCTAAAATATCTCTGTGTTGTTGAAATGGCATGGTGCTATCGGCACTAATCGGGAAAATATCATTTGAATTAAACACGGCAAGCGCATGTTCTTTCATTCGCGCAACAAATTGCGCGCGGTTCGTGCAATATAATTGTTTATCTATTCGATCGTATTTCATCTGTCTATTCCTTGATAATTATTTGCGATGAAGTTAAGAATTTTCAATGATTCAAAAGAATTTAATTAAAAATATTTAGAACGTAAATTGTTTACGATCTGTTACGAGAACTTTGTCTTGTTCAAAAAAAATATAAGATGAAAAGATTTACAGAAACAATTCAGTTAAAAGACATATTAGTCTTAACAGCGACCAATGAAATTACCGTTTCGGGAACTGTATTCCGTGACCATTTACATTTTGAAACGCGGTTTAATTTGACTTCAACCCAACTAAATGTTTTGATGAATCAATTACAAAAATTAAATCCTGATATAGAAGTTTCAGAACTTTTTGAAACCATTCAAAGTACAAACCAGTTAAATTTATTTTTATTAGATGCTTCAAATCTCACTGAAAATCAAATTGATCTTAGTATGTTTCAAACCTTTCAGCCGTTAAAACAAATTCGAGCATAAACGAAAACAATTCATCATTCGACTTGTTCTTAGCTTTGTATTTGCAACATTAGTTGTAATTTTGTAAAAAAAATGATGAAAAGTAACACTGCCAAACAAACATTAGCAATTACAACAGAGATTGTATTGCCGAATGATACAAATACTTTAGGGAACTTATTTGGAGGACAATTATTGGCCTGGATGGATGTCATTGCGAGTGTTTCGGCTCAACGACATTCAAAAAGAGTAGTAGTTACTGCTTCAGTTAATAACGTTTCCTTCCAAAAACCGATTAACCATGCTTCGATTGTGACATTGGAAGCAAAAGTTTCGAGGGCTTTTAATTCTTCGATGGAAGTATTTGTGGACGTTTTTGTTGAAAATCCTGTTACTGGGAGTCGCGATAAATGCAATGAAGCGATTTATACATTTGTTGCAGTTGACCAAAATGGTGGTCCGATTCAAGTTCCAGAATTGGTTCCAGAAACGGAAGAAGAAATCATGCGTTTTGAAGGAGCCTTGCGAAGAAAACAGTTGGCATTAATCTTAGCTGGAAGAATGAAAGCGAGTGATGCAACAGAGTTAAAGAAATTATTTTTAGAGGATTAACCATTCATTTTTTCTTCAATAGAAGCTAAAATTTCGTCTATATTTTGATCATTCATACACGAAAAATGTTTTTTAGGGCATTGTTGAAAGCCTATTTTTGAACAAGGTCGGCATTTTAAATTCTCAACTTCGTGCATGCTAAATGCATTTTTTAATCTTGGAAAATAAGGATACATTCCTAAAACTGGAACGGTATTTCCCCAAACACTAATTGTAGGAATTTCAAAACAAGAGGCAATGTGCATTAATCCTGTGTCATTTGTTAAAATTGCTTTGGCTTGCTGAACAATACTCGCAGATTGGCTTAATGTAAAATTTCCACAAGCTGAAGTCACTTGTTTTTCAGGGAATCGTTGAATAAGTTTGTGCGCAAAATTTGCATCTGTTGAACCACCAACAAGTACGATTGGAAAAGTTAACGGTGCAATGATTTTTTCCAACAATTCAAAATTCATTCGTTTCGTTGCGAATTGTGCGCCAATTGCGATTGCTAAATATGATTTTGGTTGAACGTTCAACATTGTTTCTGTTTGAACCTGTTCTTTTTCTGTAATAAAATAATCACAAGGCAATAGATCATTTTTCACACCAAGTGTTTCAACTGCTTTGAAATAGCGGTCAACAATGTGAATGTCAGGCATTCTATTCCATTTAAAATTAACCAAGAGCCACTTTTCGATGTTTAATTTTGGAAATGTTAAGTAGGGAA
>CANLIL010000052.1 GCA_947491305.1 Flavobacteriales bacterium
TGTCCTGCTAACTGGCAAAAAGGTGACGACGGAATGACTGCTTCTTTCGACGGAGTAGCTGATTACTTGTCTAAACACTAAGAAAATAAACATACTGAAAAAGCCTCGAGAAATCGGGGCTTTTTTTGTTGAAATAAATTATAAATTGTTTATATCTGCAATGGATTGAAATCCACTGCAGGTAATCAACCGTCCCGATGGGACTTTTTAAATTATTTTATTGGTGATAATTTGGTGGTTTTTAGAGACTCCCTTAAATTTTTTAGAGGTGAGTGATAGTGAATTATCCTTATACTTTTTTCATTTTATAGTTAAGTCTTTTGATGTTCGCTTAAGTCTTGCTAAACTTTCGCTAACTCAAAAACTGTTATCTGCTGGCTTTTTAAATTTTCAATCTAACTTATTGTAATTTAGTAGGTTCAACATTTACCATACTCTTGCTGATTGAGAAACATTACTAAAGATATCAATTCCATATCTATCTTTAATTAATTTTTCAGAAACTCGAATTGCCTCTATTGCTTCATTTAATTCAATGGTATTGTGACCATGAATCCAATTATTACGAATTTGTCGCGTACGATTTAGACAGTAATCGCCATTCTCAACGTTAGTTTGAGTTAAATTACCAGAAAGACAGTTTTCGCCTGCTGTTTCGATATCTGTGATACATAATTGGCAAATCGGTAATGACTGGGAGCTTCTAATAAGTTTTTTAATCTTTAAAAATATACTGTCTCTTGGTTTTCCATTTGGAATTTGTTCACTATACAATTCGCCAATTATGAATTCTGTAACCATAAATGCTTGTGAGAGCGAATATCTATATTGGTGTTGTTCTATATCTACGTAGGCACGAAGTTGAAGGCTACACAAACGAATTAATTCATCTGATTTATCCGAATCTAGTATTTGAGAAAACAATTCGGCAGTAGCATTTAAGGTCTCGATAGACACATAATTACCAGGATGCATATTGACACGGAAATCAAAACTTTTAGGAAAATTTGATGAATAAGTCCCTTCATAACAGGAGTTAGCCAAGTGAAAAGTAAACTCATCTGATTTGACATTAATAAGCCCATCAGATTCTATTATGAGATTATTAGGAATAAGAAGCATTTTTTTAACACCCCTTTTTTGTACGCTTGTAAGTTTTGAATATAGACAATATAAATAAGTGTTTAGCAACTCACATCTTTGTTCATCTAAATTCCCAATATCACCAATTTCTAGAGAAGATTGAGCTTGAGAGTCAAATTTTAATGGAGAAAGTATTCCTTTTTTCCATCCTTCTAAATCAAATAAAAAAGTTCCCTCTCGATATACTTTTAATGGAATTTTAACACTACCAATTGTCCCAGTCCAAACTACGCCTCTGAGTGAGGCTGGGTCAAATTTTTCAGGAGTGTCTGTTCCTGATAATGAACAAGGAGGCATGCCAGCCCACAAACGGGGCCAGTGAATTAAACCTATATATTGTTTTTCAGTCATTTCGATCATCATTTCTTCTAAAGGCTTCTGGCTTGGCGAAGTTGGCGTTCTTTACCACAAATGTTGATGTGGTTAACTGAACAGCCACTTTTGGGTAGGTGCTATTATTTGAAGTTATTCTATTTCTTCTAATAAGGGGGTAATGAATTCACAATCAATCAATGCTTTCAATTCCATTTCTTGATCTTTACTTAAAATACCCAGAGGATGAAAATTTTTATACTTTGAGATAAACTCATCTCTATAAGAATTAAATATTTCAATATCTCTAGAACTAATATTTGAAAACATTTTTCTAGTCCTTATATCTTGAGAAATTTCATCATATTCAGATCTTATTTTAGATATAAAAATTTGTTTGTAAACATTATAATCATGATCTTTATTTCTAAACCAAAATATGTAAAAATTAATTCTTTCAGCTATATCAATATTCATATTAAAATTGACCAATGAAAACTTAAAATCAACATAGTTGAGTAAAACGTCTTTACCTGTACGATTATTATAATCTATAATATTCATTTCAGCTATTCTTAAATTTTCAGAGTGAGTTGCTACTTCTAAACCTTCAAGAATGTTAGAATCGAAAAATATTTTTTTTGTATTCATTTAATTAAATGTAAAATTAGTTAGGATCAAAATAATATAAAAAAGATTGATCTATATACTATTTAAAAACTCTCAATTATGGAAAATATCGATATCTGTTGTATAACTGTAACAATCATGGGATTTAATTCTCCAATACTTTCTATCCTTAAATAATTTGTACGCTTCAGTTTTTCCGATCCAAACGCAAGTGTCTGGGTAATCGAAATTAGTCTTTTCTTCCCATTTACCATATTCTTTATTTAATTTTGCTCTAGAGGGTGAATATGATGCTATTTTTCCCTGAAATGTGAATCCGTCAAAAGTAGGTCTAGTGATTACCCCTTCAATTTTAACCCATTCACCATCGGACATTTTGTGTTCTCCCTTAATCAAATAGTGATCGCCTTGCTTTGAGATTGTTGCACGTCCCCATTTCCCTCCATATCCTTCATGAAACAAATTTGTACCTAAGTAGATTCGATCTAAAGGATTATTGCTTTCAGAATTATCGACTTCATTTGATTTATCAATTTGAATAGTGTTTAAATTATTATTTTTTATTATTTTGTTATTATTGATTTTATCCTCTGAAATGGAGTTATTTACTGCGGTGCTTCTGATGTAGTATGAAGAATATGATTTACTTTTATTCGACGAGTATTGAAATACAAGAATAGCAACACTTAGAAATAAAATCAGCGTAAATCCAAGAAGATAATATTTTTTTCTTTTATCCTTTTTTATTTCCTCATGACCTAGCTTATTTGAATCATTAAATTCTTGATGACGATCTTTTTTCACATCTTCATTTTTGACTTCTATTTTTTGAATTAATGAAGATAGTAATTCATTGTACTTGAATTTATACTCTTCGCTATTAATTAGCTCCCGTGCTTTTAATTCCAACAACCTGTCAAACAGGCTCTTATTTTCAAGTATAACTAAGTTAGTTATTAGTTTAAGAGTTAATAATTGGTTCAATTCTGATGTTTCTGATTCTAATTCTGATATCTTTTGATCATATTCTTTCGAGTTGAATAAACCGTCATTATAGGAGCAAATTAGAAGTCCTTTCTTTTGGTTTAATGTCTCAATTTGTTTTTTCAATTCAGACTCTGACAACTCATTATCGCTCTGTATACCTTGTTTTATTTTTGAGTATTTATTAGTTGAGTTCACATCTTTAGAAGTATTTGTTGTTTTCTTAGATCGTTCGGAGGATGAAGAAGATTGTTCCTTTTCCATTTTTTTTTCAGGCCTCCATCCAAAATAACCAAAAATACCGGCAAGTATTAACCCAAAAAAGAAAAACTCGCCATCCTTTAGACCACCTAAAAAACTCAATAATCCAATTATAGTAATGACTTTAAATATAATTCTCATCTAATAAATATTTACAAATATTAATTTACAATAATTAATTTTTTTATTTTTTATTTATTAAATGCTTTATTATTTATAAAGTGAAAAAAATAAAAAATAGCTTCCAAGTAAATAATATTATGTTTACTGTATTACAAACTTAAATTTTTATTTATTTTCATGATGTTGTAGATTAGCTACCCCACCATGAAAATATAAATTAGATTACTTTTGTGCTGCCCTTGATCCAGCTTTAAAGCCTCGGTTATAGCCCCCTTTATAAGTATCTTGTCCAATTGCTGGTAAAGGGCATAACGGAGTAAGTGGACAGAGAGACAATGAACCTTTTACATCTTTCCAACCTTCACAATATCCATCTTCCCAACCATCACAAAAATCACTATTACTAGTAATTTCAGTTAAATTTGAACTTTTAAAATTACTTGTTGTGAAAGCTGTCAAAGTAATAAAACCAATTAAAATTGATACATTAATAAATACTTTTTTCATTTTATAAATTTAAATCACCTACTCATTTGGCTTTTCGGTATACGCCTCGTTTATTTAAGTGGGATCTGAACTCCACTTTTTCTTATTTAAAATTATGCTGTAATTATAGTTGATTCACAAAACCTTTGCTTTAATTAAACATTTTTTTATGATTAGCCTCTAACTAATTTATTTACATAATGCGTCAGTATCCACTATTAATTCTTTTTCAATACTAAATTTTCAAACAAAAAAATCCCAGCAAGATTAAAAAAGTGCTGTTGTTTTTTACTTCACGAAAAAATAAGAAATTGATTTTCTTTGAGTGGTTATTTGGTTTCATGCTTTAATTACTAATTGAGGAATAAATATAACTAGAAATTTTAAACCTCGATCATAAAAATGGAAAAAAAGTTATGCTCCTTCCGAAAAATCTAAGGATTTTCCAAAGGATTCTTTTAATTCCGAGATGCTGAAAAAGCGTCGTTAAAGCCTTGCGCTAACAAGATTCTAAAAAAAGGGTAATTAGTGGAACGGCTCCACAAACAAATTTGGGGATGGGTTGGCGGCTGTTAGCTACGCTATCAAACCGGCTAAATTAATGACTGCTTCTATCAACGAAGTAGCTTATAATTTATCAAAACACTAAAATTGATGAAAAGCTTAGAGAAATTAATGTTATTTTGGAATTATACGGATTTTAATTTTTTAGCAAGTAAGTATAGTTCATCAAATCTATCATTAACTTTTGTCCAAACAACAACGTCTTCATTTATCCACCCTAAAATCTCAAGAATGTTTTTATGGTTTATTTCTAGAACAATCAAGTTAGTACAAATAGGTTCATAATGAAAAATACGATTCCTGAATTTTCGAATATTGTTTAATTTATATGAAATTGAATTTCTAATTTTCTTTTCTTTTTCAACCAATGGGAAAGCATACATTAATGGTTTCCAAAAGTCTTTTGCATATTTTTTATTAAATAATGCTGTCCAAAAACCGAGCGTCAATTCTGCGATTAATTTATCAATTGTAAACTCTTTTTTTGAAAGTGAAATTTTTGATTTTGCTATTTTTACTTGATCAACTAATTCTGGATAGTATATATTTTCATACCAGTCTTCAGACTTAAAATGTTTGGAAAATGAATTGTGAATAGCATTTCTCAAAACAACTTCAAAATTTGACAATAATGGATAAAATGCTTCTGCAATTTGGGTATTTAATTGATAATATTCAATTGCCTTTTGTTTATCATTTGGAAATAAAAAATAATATGTTCGTATGCGACTTTTTGAAAATAATAGCTCTATATCCTCTATTTTCATAATTTTTTATTTTGGTTAAACTAAATATAAAAATTTATAGTAAATTTGTAATGCGATACCCAGTAAATCCTCTCTCTACTTGTTAGATGATGAAACTGGGTTTTTGTTTTTACATTTTTCTTTATTTGTGTTTTCCGTCAATTAAAAGTGCCCACATTTTATTTTAAACTTATTGGGCACACTCTCTTCAATACAAACATTTCTTAACTCACTATTATTCAAGAAATTTTAAAATAAAAATTCCATCAAAATCAAAACAATTCTGCTATTTAAATACTTCACGAAAAAATATGAAATTGATTTTCTTTGAGTGGTTATTTGGTTTCATGCTTTAATTACTAATTGAGGAATAAATATAACTAGAAATTTTAAACCTCGATCAAAAAAATGGAAAAAAGTTATGCTCCTTCCGAATAATCTAAGGATTTACCAAAGGATTCTTTTAATTGCGAGATACTGAAAAAAGCAACGATTAGGAAAAAGAAGCCTACTATTAATGCGGAAGATGCGTCGTTGAAGCCTTGCGCTAACAATAAACTAAAAAGCAAGGTAATCAAAGGAACGGTTCCGCGTACAAAATTGGGAATGGTATTGGCGGCCGTGGAGCGTACGTTGGTGCCAAATTGTTCGGCTGCTATCGTGACAAAAATGGCCCAATAACCAGCACCCGTTCCCAATAAAAAGCACATAAAATAATAGGTTTCTAAGGTACAGCTTTTGAGTACCACTAAAAAATAAAGCGTAACAAGCGCGGTGAAAATCAAGTAAAGTTTGACTACTTTTTTTCTGCTTTTTAGCACTTGACTCAATACGCCAGAAAGCAAATCACCAAAAGATAAACCGATGTATGCATACATTACTGCTTTTCCATTCACGACATTTTTTAAGCCAACTAAAGGTCCGAAATTATCTTTTGAGTTCATCACTAACAACCCAATGACAAACCAAATGGGAACGCCAATCAACACACAATACAGGTATTTCAAACGGTTTTCTTTTGAACCTAAGAGCACTTTAAAACTTCCCTTTCGAAGGGTCGTTTGTTCTTTAGCTGCCATGAAAAAAGAGGATTCTAAAGTGCCGACACGCAACAATAACAAGATAAATCCCATTGCGCCACCAACAAGGTACGCGACTTGCCAATTGGCAAAATGCACCTTAAATAGTTGGAATAACATATCTGCAATTCCCGTTCCTTTTGCGCCAACCAATGAGGCAACAACGGCACCCAATGCGCCAAAAGTTACAACCAACATTGTTCCGTAGCCACGTTTTTCTTTTGACATTACTTCAGAAATCAACGTGATTCCAGCGCCTAATTCTCCCGCCAAACCAATGCCAGCAATTAAGCGAATAAATGTATAGGTATTGACATCTGTAACAAATGCATTGGCAATATTTGCAGAAGAATAGAGTAAAATCGAACCAAAAAGCACTTTCAAACGACCTCTTTTATCGCCCAAAACGCCCCAAAGTACGCCACCGATGAGCATGCCAATCATTTGTACATTGAACAAAAACTTTCCTGTTGCAGCGATGGTTTGTTCGCTCGCACCCTTCATGATTTGGGTCAAACTTTCAGCTTTTACAACACCAAAAAGCACCAAATCGTAGATGTCTACAAAGTAACCAAGGGATGCAACCGTTAATAAGAAAAATAATTGTCGGTTGGATTTATTAGCTTCCAATTTATTCATGGAACGAATATAGTAAATTATCTCAATTTTGTTTTTGATATCGCTTCGTAAACTCCATCCCACAAAACGATTCTCATTTTAAGTGATTGTTCAATTGCAGTGGCTACTTCTTCCCATTTTTGAGGATCGTTTCCGCATAACCTTTCGGTCATTTCCAAGGCCAAATGGCTGTGGTGATCGCCATCAACTTCAATGTGACGCTCTAAGTAATATTTAAAAACCGAAACTTTTTCAGGAATGCGCGAATAGATATCATTCACCATCGCATAAAACATTCCAGGAATTAAATCTTCTCTTCCGAAGGTAAATATTGCGGCTTGTAAGTAATCTTTTCCTGAATAAATACACTCAAATGTAAACGAAACAAATGCTTGAATTGCTGGTGCAACTTGCGCTTCAATTAAAGCTTCGTGAACCGATTTTTGCGCTGAAATTTGCGCTATAAATGCATTTATTTGTCCTTGGTCAACATTTAATTGTTGCATCGCGTCCATGTACAATTCAAAATGACTTTTACGAATCCCATTTAAATCGACATCACTTTCTTCGCCGACTACAATTTCATTGATTAAATAACGCGTATTCGCATCGCCTTTTGGTAACCAAGGAACGCTTGTACACGTCAAGTTGTTTTGTAACGCTTTTAACAAGGACATGAAATCCCACACTGCAAAAATATGGTATTGCATGAAAATGGCTAAATCCTCTTCGTTTTGAATTAAATTATAGACGTTGTGTTGAATAATTTGTTCTTTTAAAGGTGCGATTCGTTGTTGAATTTGATCGATGTATTGACGCATAATTGGTTCGTTTTTTGCAAAATTAATGTTCATTTAAAGTTTAAACAAATTTATGCTTGAGTTGTTTTAAATAAAAAACAAAACATGTATCAATTCAAACGCACACAATTAGTTAAAACAGATTTACACACTTGTTGGGATTTCTTTTCATCTCCGAAAAACTTAAAAAAAATAACGCCAGAATACATGGGATTTGATGTCTTGTTAGACATTCCAGAAAAAATGTACCCGGGCTTAATGATTGAATATACAGTGAAACCACTATTTTCAATTCCAATGAAATGGATCACTGAAATCACCCATGTTGACGAACTAAAGTATTTTGTTGACGAACAACGCAAAGGTCCTTACAAAATTTGGCACCACGAACATCATTTTGAAGTTGTCGATGGTGGCGTATTGATGACAGATATCGTTTCATACGAATTACCAATGGGATTTTTGGGAAGAATGGCACACCCATTTATCGTTGAAAAAAAGTTAAAAGAAATATTCGAATACCGATTTAAAGTAGTGGAAGAATATTTTAAGTAATTTTTATTCTTTTAATGGCTCAATTCAAGGGATTTTGTATCTTTAGAATCTATTTTAGATGAACAAAGATGCCCTTTAATTCAATATTTTCTTGGCTCATAAAAAAGCGAATTCATCAGATTGATTTATTCAAACAATACCCTTTTGAGGTTCAGGAAGAATTGCGGTTAAAATTAGTTGAAAGTGCCAAAAATACTGTTTGGGCGAAACAACACCAGTTTTCAGCGATAAAAAATTACCCAAATTTTCAGCAAGCAATCCCCTTGCAAGAATACACAAGCTTATTGCCTTTCATTCAACGTGAAATGGATGGTGAGACCAATGTATTGTGGCCAAAAAAAACGAATTGGTTTGCAAAATCTTCTGGAACAACCAATGCCAAAAGCAAATTTATTCCTGTAACCAAAGATTCTTTAGAAGGCTGTCATTATAAAGGCGGAAAAGATTTATTAGCGCTTTACTACAACAACCATCCCAAACGAAAATTGTACAATGGAAAATATTTAGTCATTGGAGGTAGCGCTCAAATTAATCAGTTAAATCCAGCAAGTTATTTGGGCGATTTATCCGCAATAATCGTAAAAAACTTACCCTTTTGGGCAGAAATACGTCGCACACCATCGAAAGAAATTGCTTTAATGAACGAATGGGAAAGCAAATTGGAAAAAATGGCTCGTTCAACCATGAATGAAGATGTATTTATTATTGTTGGAGTTCCGAGTTGGACAATGATTCTTGCAAAGAAAGTGTTGGAAATCAGCGGGAAATCGAACCTAAAAGAAGTGTGGCCAAATTTAGAATTGTTTATGCACGGCGGCGTAAGCTTTGAGCCTTATAAACATGAATTTCAACGATTAATTCCCGATAAAAAAATGAATTATGTTGAAACATACAACGCTTCCGAAGGGTTTTTTGGCATTCAAGATCAATTAGATTCGAATGAATTGTTGTTGATGTTAGATTATGGAATTTATTACGAATTTATACCAATGGATTCGTTTGATGGGGTCAACTCGAAAGAAGTTTGCAATTTGGAAGATGTCGTATTACATAAAAATTATGCACTCGTAATTTCCAGTAATGGCGGATTATGGCGATACATTATTGGCGATACCATTCAATTTACCAATTTAAAACCCTTTCGAATCAAAATAACTGGTAGAACGAAACATTACATCAACACATTTGGAGAAGAATTGATTGTTGACAATGCTGAAAAAGCAATTACGCATGCGTGTGAACAAACAAACAGTCAGTTAAAAGAATTTACAGCAGGCCCGATTTATATGCAAGAAGGACAAAAAGGTGGACACGAATGGTTGATTGAATTTACCAAGGCACCTGAAAACATTGCTTTATTTGGGTCTTTACTCGATGAAAAATTATGCGCAGTAAATTCAGATTACGCCGCAAAGAGAGTCGCTAATTTAGTTTTACAAGCGCCAATTATCCAGCAATTACCGGAAGGAACCTTTTATGAATGGTTAAAATCTAAGGGGAAATTAGGCGGACAAAATAAAGTGCCACGCCTTTCAAACAACCGATTAATTATTGAAGAAGTAATTGCTATATTCGCTTAAAATAATTGAAACAATGACTAAAAGAATCCTCTTTTTATTTGCGCTTTTTAGTTCTTTACTAGTACAATCCCAAGAAAATAATTGGAAATTGGAAAAAGAATTCGCCATTGCAAAAGAAGGTGTTTGGGCTGTTGACGAATTTAATAATGTTTACATTGCTGCTAACAATTCAGTGACAAAAACAGATTCCATTGGAAATTTAAAATTCAAACAAAGCATCAAATCATTTGGAAATTTAAGCGCGATTGAAATCATCAACAGCATGAAGATTGTGGCATTTTCCGAAGAACAACAAAGCATTGGTTTTTTTGACAATACCTTAACGCAAAGTGATAATTCGATTGATTTAAGTGATTTCAACATTGTAAACGCGCGTTTCATTTCACATTCTTCGCAACAAGAAAAGTTATGGGTTTTAGACCAACAAAATTCGACCTTATTCTTGATTAGCTTGAATCGTTCAAACCAGTTTCAAGAAATTAGCAACCTTTCAGGCTTATTGAATTTGAACGACATTACATTTATGCTAGAAGAAAAAAACCAGCTATTTGTAGCAGATAAATCGGGAAAAATATGCGTTTTCGACGTGTATGGAAGCTTGAAAAACTGCTTCGATTTTCCGCGTTTTGATGCACTCACAATTAAAGAGGATTTCATCATTGGATGTATAAACAACCAAATAGAATTTTTCAATACAAAAAATCTGGAGACAAAAAAGCTTCTTTTTCCAATAAAAGATGTGAAAGAATGCAAATTATCCGGTAATTATTTCTATTTTCGAACAGAGAATAAAATTTATAAATACTCGCTTAATTTACACAACTAATTCTAGCAAATGTTGTAATTTAGCAAGTCTAAATTTAGAATACTATGCACATTGCAATCGCAGGAAATATTGGTTCAGGAAAAACGACTTTAACAAAGTTGTTGGCAAAACATTACGGATGGGAAACTCATTTCGAGGATGTTGAACAAAACCCATATTTAAATGACTTTTACGAAGACATGCAACGTTGGTCATTTAACCTTCAAATTTATTATTTGAACAGTCGTTTCACTCAAATTCAAGAAATTCAACAGACAGAAAAAAATGTCATTCAAGATCGAACAATCTACGAAGATGCATTTATTTTTGCGCCGAATTTACATTCAATGGGCTTGATGACAACACGTGACTTTGAAAATTATTTTTCATTGTTTAATTTGATGGATTCATTTGTTTCTTCACCTGATTTATTGATTTATTTGCGTGCTTCTGTTCCAACATTGGTAAACCAAATTCAACAACGCGGTCGTGATTATGAAGAAAGTATTCGTTTGGATTATTTGAAACGATTGAACGAGCGTTACGAAGCGTGGATTTCTACTTACGATAAAGGTAAATTATTAATCATTGATGTTGACAATAACCGTTTTCCTGAAAACCAAGAAGATTTAGGGAAAATCATCAATTCGATTGATGGTGAAATTAACGGATTATTTTAAAAAATAACGTATGATTGTTGTTACAGGCGCTGCAGGTTTCATAGGAAGCTGCTTAGTGAGTCGCTTAAATAAAGCTGGTTACGATGACATTGTTGTTGTGGACGATTTTTCAAAAACTGAAAAAGCCGAAAATTTAGTTGGTAAAACAATTACTGCAAAAGTTGGACGTAAAGACTTTATTGCTTGGTTGGAAGATTTTGGAAAAGAAGTGACGATGATTTACCACATTGGAGCAAGAACAGACACTACAGAATTTGACAAAGCAATTTTTGATGAATTAAATGTCAATTATTCGAAAGCAGTTTGGAATGCCTGTGTAAAATTCAACATTCCTTTGGTGTATGCTTCTTCAGCTGCAACGTATGGTTTGGGCGAATTTGGTTACGACGATAAGCATGCAACGATTCCTCAATTGAAACCGTTAAATCCTTACGGCGATTCAAAAAATGATTTCGACAAATGGGTCTTGCAACAAACTTCGTTTCCACCATTTTGGGCAGGATTGAAGTTTTTCAATGTTTACGGACCAAATGAATACCACAAAGGTAGAATGGCAAGCGTTATTTTTCATGCCTTTTATCAAATTCAAGCGAATGGTAGCATGAAATTATTCCGTTCGCACAATCCAGATTATACAGATGGCGGTCAATTACGCGATTTTGTTTACGTGAAAGATGTTGTTGAAGTTTGCTTGTTTTTAATGGAGAAAAAACCAACTGCGGGAATTTACAATTTAGGTTCAGGAACAGCGCGTACCTTCTTAGATTTAGCAACCAATACGTTTGATAGTTTAGGGAAAAAAGCGGACATTTCATTCATTGACACACCGATCGATATTCGCGATAAATACCAATATTTCACGGAAGCAAACATGCAAAAAATGTTGGACGCTGGATATAAAGGTGGTTTTCACACCTTGGAAGAAGGCGTAAAAGATTATGTTCAACATTATTTATTGGACAAAAAATATTATTAAAAAATAGAAACAGTGTTTCTAAAGTGCATACAACATGAAGATTTCATACAATTGGTTAAAAAAATACGTTGATACAGCGCTTTCAGCAGAAGAGATTGGAGTGATCCTAACTGAAACTGGACTCGAAGTAGAAAGCGTAGAAAAAATTGAAGCAATAAAAGGCGGGTTAGAAGGCGTAATTGTTGGCGAAGTTTTGACATGCGAGAAACACCCTGATGCAGATAAATTAAAAGTGACAACCGTTTCTTTAGGTTCAGAAATCGTTCAAATTGTTTGTGGTGCGCCGAATGTTGCTGCCGGACAAAAAGTAATCGTTGCAACAGTTGGGTGTACACTTTATCCTACACCTGAAGAACCGTTGAAAATTAAAGTTTCAAAAATTAGAGGCGTTGAATCCTTTGGAATGTTATGTGCAGAAGATGAATTAGGATTAGGAAAATCGCATGCTGGAATTCTTGTTTTAGATCCTGCAACACCCGTTGGAACAAAAGCAGCCCAATTATTTGAATTAGAAGATGATTATCAATTAGAAATTGGGTTAACACCAAACCGTGCTGATGCAATGGGACACATTGGCGTTGCGCGTGACTTGATTGCCTATTTGAATTTTCATACAAAAAGCACGTTATCCTTAAACCTGCCATCTGTTGAGCAATTTAAGGTTAACACAACAAATTTACCGATTGCCATTGCGATTGAAAACAGCGAGTTTTGTCCGCGATATGTTGGTTTGAGCATTGAAAATATTTCAGTAAAACCATCACCTGCTTGGCTACAAAATAGTTTGAGAGCTGTTGGAATTTCACCAATTAACAACGTGGTAGATTGTACCAATTATGTGATGCGTGAATTAGGCACACCATTACACGCTTTTGACGCAGCTAAATTAAACGGAAAAATTGAAGTAAAAACTGCTAAAGAAGGTGCTAAATTTACAACCTTAGATGGTGTGGAACGCACCTTATCTGCAACCAATTTAATGATCACAAATGGTCAAGATAATTTGTGTATAGCTGGTGTTTTTGGCGGATTAGAATCCGGGATTTCGAATGAAACAACAGCAACTTTCATAGAATCAGCTTATTTCAATCCTGTTTCTGTTAGAAAAACGGCAAAACAACATAATTTAAATACAGATGCAAGTTTTCGTTTTGAACGAGGGGTAGATCCAAATTTAACGGTTTATGCGTTGAAAAGAGTTGCCTTGTTAATTCAAGAAGTTGCTGGTGGTGAAATTGCAATGAACGTTGCAGAACACTATCCAGAAAAAATGGAGAATAAAACCATTGAGTTTAACATAAACCGTTGCAATCAATTAATTGGAACAGAAATTTCTAGCAGCGATATCAAAACAATTCTTACAAATTTAGATATTAAAATTTGTGCAGAAAAAGACGCGCAATTAACGCTAGAAATTCCTGCTTACCGTGTCGATGTAACGCGTGAAGCCGATGTAATCGAAGAAGTGTTGCGCATTTTTGGCTTCAACAATGTGCCACTTCCTGAAAAGTTAAATACTTCTGTTCCTTCCTCTCAAAAGCCGGATGTTGAAAAAGTACAACATTCGATTGCTGAAATGTTGGTTGGTAAAGGAATGTATGAATTATTGAATAATTCGTTGACATCATCTGACTACGTTGAAAAATTAGGTGGAGAACGATTCAAATCTGAACAAAATGTGGAATTATTGAATCCACTCAGTTTGGAATTAAACGTGATGCGACAATCATTAATTTTCAATACATTAGAAGTTGTTGCCCACAATCAAAACAGACAACATCCCGATTTAAAATTATTTGAATTTGGAAAAGTCTACCATAAATATGCAAGTGGTTATTCAGAGAACAAACGCTTGATTTTAGTATTGACAGGGAAAAAAGAACAAGAAAGTTGGAACGGTTCTAAAGAATCAGTCACTTTTTATACTATGAAAGGATTGGTGAAAGCACTTTTCAGTCGTTTGGGATTGGATCAATTGTTGAGTGAAACAGGAATTAAAACCAGCGTATTGCAAGATGGTGTTCTGCTTTCCATTTTGAAACAAAAAGTTGGTGAAATTGGATGGGTAACTGCTGCGAGCAAAAAACACTTTGGCATTAAAAATGAGGTGTTTGTAGCTGATTTAGATTGGGATGCAATCATTGATTGTTTGAAGTTTGTCAAAATCAACTACAGCGAATTACCTAAAACATTTATGGCACGAAGAGATTTCTCTTTATTACTAGATAATGCCGTTCAATTTTCTGAAATCGAAGCAATAGCGCGTAATTGTGACAAAAAAATATTGAAAGAAATTGGTTTGTTTGATGTTTACGAAGGGAAAAATCTAGAAGAAGGAAAAAAATCATACGCAGTTTCTTTCCAATTTCAAGATGCAGAAAACACGTTGAAAGACAACCAAATTGATGCCATCATGGAGAAAATTAGGGTTGAATTAGCCAATAAATTAAATGCTCAATTACGCGAATGATGAAACTTTTTTATAGTATTCTTGTTATTAGTTCATTAACGGCTTGTCAGGCACAAGTGGTAACAAACAAAATGGAAAAGAAAACAAGCATGGATTCAACAAAATTTAACGAGTTAACTCCTCAAGAAGAATACGTTATCGTCAATAAAGGAACTGATCGTCCATTTACGGGAGATTATTATACCAAAAAAGACGAAGGAACATATACGTGTAGAAGATGTAATACTCCCCTGTATAATTCAAGTGATAAGTTTGATTCACATTGTGGCTGGCCAAGTTTTGATGATGAAATAAAAGGCGCTGTAATTCGAGTAATCGATCGTGATGGCTCAAGAACTGAAATCATTTGCGCAAATTGTAAAGGACATTTAGGACATGTGTTTTTGGGAGAAGGATTTACCAAAAAAGACACGCGTCATTGTGTAAACACCAGCTCTTTGTTGTTCGTTCCTAAAAAATAAGTTAAGCCGTTTCGTTAATTGCTTCTAAAATAATCGTTCCTGCTTTTATTATTTCTTCTTCCGTACTATTTAAGGGTGGTGAAAGACGGAAACTGTAAGGATGTGATAAAAACCAAAAACTAATCAATCCTTTTTCTAAACAAGCATTCACGACTTTTTCAACACGCTCAAAAGATTCCATGTCAAATGCAAACAACATTCCAGCGCGACGAATTTCTTTTATTTCTTCGCTTTGACCAATGATGTTAGCTAATAATGCGCCCAAACGCTCCACTTCATTGAAATCTATTTCAGTTGTCAATACTTCCAAAAAAGCATTGGCGCTTGCACAAACCAATGGGTGACCTCCAAATGTAGTGATGTGTCCCAACATCGGATTGTAGGTAAATTCCCATAAATTTTTATGTGAAGAAACAACGGCTCCAATTGGTAAACCGCCACCTAATGCTTTTCCCAATACTAAAATATCGGGTACAACATTGAATTTTTCAAAGGCGAAAACAGAACCTGTTCTTCCCATTCCACATTGAATTTCATCGAAAATCAATAAAGCTCCCACCTCATCACAACGTTGGCGCAAAGCAACTAAAAATTCTTTTGAAGGTATACGAACTCCTGCATCACCTTGAACCGTTTCGATCAAGACACCAGCAGTTTTGGTAGTAATTTGTGTTAAATCTTCAATTGAATTATGTTGGAGAAAACGAACATCGGACAACAAAGGGCGAAACGCTTGTTTCTTTAATTCGTTTCCTGAAACACTCATGGATCCATGTGTACTTCCGTGGTACGAACCTCTGAATGAAACCAATTCTGTTCGACCCGTGACGCGTTTGACAAGTTTCAACGAAGCTTCAATTGCTTCTGTGCCAGAATTTACTGCGTATACACAATTGAGTTGTTCGGGCAATAATGATGTTAATTTTCGAGCGAAAGCCAAAGGTGCATCTTGAATAAATTCACCATAAACCATCACATGCAAATGCTTGTCCGCTTGATTTTTTATGGCAGAAATGATTTTCGGATGACCGTGACCAACATTGTTCACCGCCACACCCGAAATCATATCCATATAAGCCTTTCCAGATTTATCGTAAATATAAATTCCTTCTGCTCGCTCAACGTCAATCAAATAAGGAAATTGATTTGTTTGACCCAGCTTTTGGATGAAATCTTCTTTCCTCATTTTCGCTACTTATTTTTTACGGCTGATTGCTTTCAATGCTGCATCCACAACATTTTGTGCATCAATTCCATATTTTGTCATCAATTCCATTGGTGTTCCACTTTCTCCAAAAGAATCATTAACTGCAACATACTCTTGTGGACAAGGCATGTGTTGCGCTAATACTTGAGCAACAGAATCACCTAATCCACCATTAGCCATGTGTTCTTCAGCAGTCACAACACAACCCGTTTTTCCAACAGATTTCAAAATTGCTTGAACATCCAACGGTTTAATCGTGTGCATATTAATTAATTCAACAGAAATTCCTTTTGCTTCTAAAATTTGAATTGCTTCAATTGATTTCCATACTAAATGACCACAAGCAATGATCGTTACATCCGTACCTTCTTGCAATACATCTCCTTTACCGATTACAAAATCAGCATCTGGTTTTACGAAAATTGGCATCACTGGACGACCAAAACGCAAATAAACAGGACCATTATGATCAGCAATCGCAATCGTTGCTTGTTTCGTTTGATTGAAATCTGCAGGAACAATTACTGTCATGTTTGGCAACATTTTCATCATCCCAATATCTTCCAAAATTTGATGCGTTGCACCATCTTCTCCCAAAGTTAAACCAGCGTGAGAAGCACAGATTTTGACATTTTTTTGAGAATACGCTACCGACTGGCGAATTTGATCATACACACGACCCGTTGAAAAATTGGCGAAAGTCCCTGTAAAAGGAATTTTACCACCAATTGTCATACCTGCAGCCATTCCAATCATATTTGCTTCAGCAATTCCTGTTTGAAAGAAACGATCTGGATTTTCATTTTTAAAGGCATCCATTTTCAACGAACCAATTAAATCTGCGCACAAAGCAACTACATTTTCATTTGTTCTTCCTAATTCTGCTAAACCTTCGCCAAATCCACTTCGTGTGTCTTTGTTTCCTAAAATTTCAAACTCCATATTAAATTGTTATTGATGTTTTTTTATTTCCATTTATTCTAAAATCAATCTCTTTTGTTGTAAGTGTTGATTTACTGTTTTTTGAGCGATAAATAATTTTGTACGCCCCAGGCTGCAATTGAATCATCTCATTTTTTTGAACTGAATTAATGTTGCATACCCATTCTAATTCATTGTTTGAAGTGCGTGTAAAAATTTGTCCAACGACTGCATTAGCAGTTTGATACATAAAAAAGCCAGGAGCAGGAATATCAAGTGTCGTTGTTGAATATTGCGCAACATCTATACTCTTATAAATTCGAGGCAATGTCAACACTTCAATATCATACTTCCCAATTAAATATTTCTCTACACTGTTTATTTTTTGAACATTCAACGTTGCTGTTTTACCATTCTGTAACACGCGTGCTTCTACAAAATAAGGCTTTGTTGCATCAGAAAAACGAATGTTGATAAATCCTTGTGGAACATCTACTGGAATAATTGTATGCGTATTTTTTTTAATTGAAACATTCTTTACTTCAACAGGTGGTATCGTGTTGACAACTAGATCATATTTTATAGACGGATCTAAAATTAAGGTATCTGGATTCCCAAATCTGTTAAAAGTATGTTCAAAAGCGTACTTTAACTTTTTAGTACCTGCTTCATACATAAAAAAGCTAACATCCGTTTCCCTAGGATTTTTGGCTAAGTCGTTCAAATTGACTTGCGCAGTAGTATTTAACAATGCTTTTTGAATGACATTTTTTAAAACTGTCTCAAATGATTCAGCTGTTTCAGCATCAGCATACGTTCCAATACAATTAAATTTATCCAAATAAGAAAGATCCATTCCTAAACCAATAACGAAAGGCGTAACTTTTACTTCTTT